>DATEOM010000434.1:0-27162 GCA_035274105.1 Microbacterium sp. | reverse complement strand
CGCACCCGTACGTGGCGCCGTTCGCCCTCGACCGCTTCGTCAGCGGCCGGCTCGTCGACGAGCACGGCGCGGCGGCGGTCGCCCACTGATCCGCATCGGACGGAGCGAACATGCAGTTGATCGAATGCCCCTCGTGCGGCCCGCGCGAGGAGATCGAATTCACGTACGGCGGTCAGGCGCACGTCGCCTATCCCGAGAACCCCTCCGAACTCGACGACACCGAGTGGGCGCACTTCGTCTTCTTCCGCACGAACCCGCGGGGCGTGTTCGCCGAGCGGTGGGTGCACAGTGCGGGATGCCGTCGCTGGTTCAACGCACTAAGAGACACCGTCACCTACCGATTCCTGGCGGTGTACCCAGCGGGAAGCCCCGCCCCGTCACTCCCGGCTCAGGGCGACGGCACGCGTGACACCACCGCTGTCCTTCCCACCGAGCTCGAAAGCGCGGACGCACGATGACCCAGCCATTTCGCACTGACGCCGGCAGTGAGATCGACCGCAGCACACCTCTCTCGTTCACCTTCGAGGGGCGAACCGTCGAGGGCTACGCCGGCGACACCCTCGCGTCCGCCCTGCTCGCCTCGGGCCTGCATCGGATCACGACGAGCATCAAGTACGGCCGGCCCCGCGGCGTCGCCGCCGCCGGCCCCGAGGACCCCAGCGGCCTCATTCAGGTCACGGCGCCGTTTCCCGACCCGATGCAGCTCGCAACCACGGTCGAGCTCGCCCCAGGTATGGCTGCGCACGGAGTGCCCGGCCAAGGCGTGCTGCCCACCGAGCCCGACCCGGCACGATACGACACGGCGAACCTGCACGTGGATGTGCTCGTCGTCGGGTCGGGCCCGTCCGGGCTCGCCGCAGCGGCCGTGGCCGCGCGCGCTGGTGCTCGCGTCGCGCTCGTCGACGAAAAGCCTCGGCCCGGAGGGTCGTTGCCGTCGACGCCGCGCACCGTCGACGGCGTCGACGGACAGCGGTGGATCGACCACAGCGTCGCGGCCTTGCAGGCGCTCGGCGTAGTGCTGCTGCAGCGCACGACGGTGTTCGGTGTGTATGACGACGGCCTCGCGCTCGCCCTCGAGCGACGCTCCGACCATCTCGGCTCGGCAGCTCCGGCCGATGCGCTCCGCCAGCGAGTATGGCGCATCCGAGCGCGGCGCACCATCGTCGCCGCGGGCTCGCACGAGCGCCCGGTCGTGTTCGCCGACAACGACCGACCCGGCATCCTCCTCGCCGGCGCGGCGCGCACCTTCCTTCACCGCCACGGGGTGCGTGTGGGAAACCGCGTCGCCGTCTTCACCACGAACGACAGCGCCTACAGTGCAGCGTTCGACCTGTACGACGTCGGCATCGAGGTGGCAGCCATCATCGACAGTCGCGCTGTGATCGGCGACTTCGCGCGAGAGGGCGCGCAGGATCGCGGCATCCATCTCCATCACTCCAGCGTCGTCACCGGCACGTCCGGCGCGGACCGCGTGGAGCAGGTGATGTTCGCTCGGTTCAACGGCACCGTGTTCGGGATTGAGCAGACGGTGGACGCCGACACGCTCCTGGTCAGCGGGGGGTGGAACCCCGCCGTGCACCTGTTCAGCCAGGCCGGCGGCACGCTGCGGTACGACGACCGCCTGGGTGCGTTCGTTCCGGACGCCGCGGTGCCGGGCATCGCGGTCGTCGGTGCAGCTGCGGGGTGCTTCGGCCTCGCGGAGGGCATCGCCGGCGCGCGTACAGTCACGGCTGACATCGTCGCGGAGCTGGGCTTCGTGACGGTTCCCGACCAGACGCCGGCCATTGATGCCGACGTCGACGCGTGGCCCGGCGCGGTGCTCTGGTACGTCCCGACGGGCGATCCCAGCACGCTCACGACGCACTTCGTCGACATGCAGCGCGATGCGACCGTCGCCGACATCGCTCATGCCATCGGCGCAGGGCTCCGCTCGATCGAGCACATCAAGCGCTACACCACCATCGGCACGGCGCACGACCAGGGCAAGACGTCGGGGATCGTGACGTCCGGCATCGCTGCCCAGATCTCGGGTGATCCGATCGCCGGTGTGGGGACCACGCGATTCCGTCCGCCCTACACGCCGGTCGCGTTCGCCGCGCTCGCCGGTCGCGCGCGCGGCGACCTCTTCGACCCGGTTCGGGTCACCCCTGTGCACGACTGGCACGTGGCGCAGGGCGCGGCGTTCGAAGACGTCGGGCAGTGGAAGCGTCCGTGGTACTACCCGCAGGACGGGGAGGACATCCACGCCGCGGTGCGCCGCGAGACCATCGCCGCGCGCACCGGCGTCGGCATCCTCGACGGATCGACGCTCGGCAAGATCGACGTCCAGGGACCCGATGCCGCGGAATTCCTCGACCGTGTGTACACGAACCTCATGAGCACGCTGAAGGTCGGCTCCGTCCGCTATGGCGTCATGTGCGGTGTCGACGGCATGGTCCTCGACGACGGCACTGTCCTCCGGCTCGAGGAGAACCGGTTTCTCGTGTACACGACCACCGGAGGGGCGGCCCGTATCCTCGACTGGCTCGAGGAGTGGCTGCAGACCGAGTGGCCCGACCTGCGCGTGTACCTGACCTCCGTCACCGAGCACCTGGTGACGTTCCCGGTGGTGGGTCCGCGTTCGCGTGACGTCGTCGGTGCGCTCTTTCCCGGCGTGGACGTCTCCAACGATTCGTTCCCGTTCATGACGTGGCGCGACACCGAACTCGACGGAGTGCCCGTGCGTCTGGCGAGGGTCAGCTTCTCGGGCGAACTCGCCTACGAGGTCAGCGCGGCGTCGTGGTACGGACTCGACCTGTGGGAGCGGATCGTCGAGACGGGCCGGCCGCACGGCATCACACCGTACGGCACCGAGACCATGCACGTGCTGCGGGCGGAGAAGGGGTATCCGATCGTCGGGCAGGACACCGACGGCACCGTGACCCCGCAGGACCTCGGCATGTCGTGGGTGGTGTCGAAGAAGAAGCTGGACTTCATCGGCAAGCGCTCGTTCGACCGCCCCGCGAACCACGACTCGCGCCGACGTCAACTGGTGGGACTGCTACCCGACGACGCGGCACTGCTCATCCCGGAAGGTTCGCAACTGGTCACGGCCGAAGACCTCTCCGCCGGCGCAGTGCCCATGGACGGCTTCGTCACCTCGAGCTACGACAGTCGCGCACTCGACAGCACGTTCGCCCTCGCCCTCGTCGACGGCGGGCACAGCCGCATCGGCGAGAAGATCAACGCCGTGGTCGACGGCGGGCTCGTTCCTGTCACCATCACCAGTCACGTCCTGCTCGACCCCGAAGGAGCGCGCCGAGATGGTTGACGCACGCCGCACCCTCACCGCCCGTGGCCTCCTCGACGGCCACGCCGAGCGCCTGGCGACCGCCTCCGCCGACGTGCGGATCACGGTCCTGCCGGCGAGCCTGCAACTGAATCTGCGCGTGGACACCGCGCGCGCGCCGCTCGATGCCGTCGAGGAGGCGATCGGCGCGCCGCTGCCGGGTGCGCTGTCGTCGGTCACGACGGCGCTCGGCATCTCGGTGGTCTGGCTCGGGCCCGACGAGTGGCTCGTGAGTGACCCCGCGCGGTCAGCGACGCTCGAGCGCCGACTGCGCGTCGCGGTCGGAGATGCCGGTGCCGTGGTCAACCAGTCAGGGCAGCGGTTGTCGCTGCTCCTCGACGGCGATGCGCGGGGGCTCCTCGCCAAGGGCACCGGCCTCGACCTGGACCCGCGCGTGTTCCCGGAGGGTGCCGCCGTGCAGGGCCTTCTCGCCCAGTCCGCAGCGATCTTCGTGTCGCGATCGGCGGATGGCTCGAAGGTCGAGCTCATCGTGCGCACCTCGTTCGCGCGCTACGTCGCCGATTGGCTCCTCGATGCGCTGGTCGACCCGCTCGCCTACCCGGCGTCGTCGTCCGGAGACTGACCCGTGCAGCTCAGCGTCTTCGACCTCTTCAAGATCGGGATCGGACCATCGAGCTCGCACACGGTCGGACCGATGCGCGCGGCGGCGACTTACGTGGAACGACTGCGCGCCCGCGGCGAGCTCGAGCGCGTCGCGCGCATCGAGACGCAGCTGTTCGGGTCTCTCGGGCTCACGGGACACGGCCACGGCACGGTAAAGGCCGTGATCCTCGGTCTGCAGGGCGAGCAACCGCATCTCGTCGAACCGGCAGACGCCGAGCGTCGCTTCATGCGATCGCAGCAGATCGGGGTGCTCGAGCTCGGCGGGAGCCATCGGATCCCCTTTGAGGTGCGCACCGACGTGGTGCTGCACCTGAAGGAGCGCCTCGACTTTCACTCGAACGGGATGCGGTTCGATGTGTTCGACGCCGACGGCATGCGCTTCGACAGCAGGGAGTATTTCTCAATCGGCGGAGGCTTCGTCGTAGATGAGGATGAAGCGGGCGCCCCGCCCGTCGCGCACGGCGGGCCGGAGGTGCCGTTCCCCTTCGCCACTGCGGACGAACTGGTCGCGATCGCCAAGGCGACCGGCCTGCGCATCAGCGAGATCATGCTGCGCAACGAGCTGGTCTCGCGCAGCGAAGCCGACGTCCGCGCGGGGATCCTCGGGATCTGGGCGGTCATGCAGGAGTGCATCCGCAAGGGAACGCACGGAGCGGGAATCCTTCCCGGCGGTCTGAACGTGCGCCGCCGTGGTGCGATCCAGCGCCAGCAGCTCGAAGTCGTGGGGCGCACCGATGACCCGCTGCATGCGATGGAATGGGTCACGCTCGCGGCGCTCGCCGTCAACGAGGAGAACGCCGGGGGCGGCCGCGTCGTGACGGCGCCGACAAACGGCGCCGCCGGCATCATCCCGGCCGTGGTCGACTACTACACGCGCTTCGTCGCCGGTGCCGACGACGACGGTGTCGTGCGGTTCTTCCTCACCGCTGCCGCTGTCGGCGCGCTCTTCAAACGGAATGCATCGATCTCGGGGGCCGAGGTCGGCTGTCAGGGCGAGGTGGGATCGGCATGCTCGATGGCCGCCGCGGGACTGGCCGAGGTGCTCGGCGGGACCCCGGAGCAGATCGAGAATGCGGCCGAGATCGGCATCGAGCACAACCTGGGTCTCACCTGCGACCCCGTGGGAGGCCTCGTGCAGATCCCCTGCATCGAGCGCAACGCGATCGCGTCGGTGAAGGCGATCACGGCCGCCCGCATGGCGGTGCGGGGCGACGGGGTACACCACGTCTCGCTCGATACTGCGATCAAGACCATGCGCGAGACGGGAGTGGACATGAGCCACAAGTACAAGGAGACTGCGGAGGGCGGACTCGCGCTCAACGTGAGCATGGTCGAGTGCTGAGCGACGATCGCGTCGACGGCCGGCTTCGACACTGCGCGACTGCGTGGGGAGATCCTGCGGCGCGTCTCAGCTGAAGACCACCGTGCGCGCGCCGTTGAGTACGACACGGTTCTGGCAGTGCCAACGCACCGCGCGGGACAATGCGAGCGCTTCGGCGTCCCGGCCGACGCGCGCCAAGTCCCTCGCATCGTATGCGTGGGTCACGCGGACGACTTCCTGCTCGATGATCGGTCCCTCGTCGAGATCGCCGGTGACGTAGTGCGCAGTGGCGCCCACATACTTCACGCCCCGATCGAAGGCCTGGTGGTACGGGCGCGCCCCCTTGAACCCGGGGAGGAACGAATGGTGGATGTTGATCGCGCGGCCGCGGAAGTCACGACAGAAGTCGTCGCTCAGCACCTGCATGTAACGCGCGAGGACGAGCACGTCGAGCGAGTAATCCTCCACTGCGCGGCGCAGAGTGCGCTCGGCCTCGGACTTCGTGTCGGGAGTGACCGGCTGCATGAGGAACTTCAGATCCGCCGCCTCGGCCATCGGCCGCAGGGTCTCGTGATTCGAGATCACCACGGCGAGGTCGCCTCCGAGGCCGTCCGACCGCCATCGGTAGATCAGGTCGTTGAGGCAGTGTCCCTCGCGTGAGACGAGCACACCGATCCGCGGGCGCCGGTCGGCGGGGACCAGGGTGTACGACATCTCGTAGCGTGCGGCGACGATGTCGAACTCGCGGTGCAGCAGATCGAGCTGCTCGTGCGACGCGGCGCCGAAGCTGGTGCGCAGGAAGAACTTCTGCTGCCCGGCGTCGTCGTACTGCTGATGTTCGTCGATCGAGAAGCCGTGTGCGTCGATGAACTCCGTCACCGCACGCACGATGCCCGGGCGGTCGGGGCACGACGCCGTGAGTACCAGCCGGTTGGCTGACACGAGCGCCGACGGCGTCGATGGTAAGGGGTCGATCATTGGCGGCCTTACGTACGACTCATATATCTACGGGCTTTCAACATAGGCCTTTCGGATGGTGTCGTCAAGGGCTCCTGACGCACGTGGGTGGCAAGAGTCGCGCCAGCCGGTCAGATAGAGAATCTCTATGAAGCACATTGGATCTATCGTCTGTACTTCTCGGGTTATCGAAGGTTTCACTAAAGAACGACCAAAGGAGCGCCGTGACTGTTGCAGAACGTGAGACGGGGCGCCGCGCATTTCACGGCATAATCGATCCAGGCCGCGAGGCGCCGTCGATCGAAGGATTCCGTGGTCACTTCCGAGCAGCATCCCGCCGGCAGTCAAGCCGTGGATCGTGCGCTCTCGATCCTGGAGATTCTCGCCCGCCGAGGGGAGTCGAGCGTCGGCGCCGTGGCTGTCGAACTCGGAGTCCACAAGTCGACCGCGTCGCGCCTGCTCGCCGCACTGGAGCGACATGGTCTCGTCGTCCAATCCGAGTGGCGCGGAACCTATCAGCTCGGATTCGGCCTGATTCGCCTGGCGGGCGCAACGACCGCGCACAGCTCCGTCAGCCGCGAGCTGCAGTCGATCTGCGACACGCTTGCCCAGAGCCTCAACGACACAGTGAACGTGGCGATCCTCGACGAACTGGCCTGCATCAACGTCGTGCAGGCAATGGGACGAGCCAGCGTGGCCGCCGTGAAGGAGTACGTCGGGCGGCGTACGCCTCTGCACGCGACTTCCAGTGGCAAAGTGCTCCTGGCCTACGCCCCACCGGAGATCCGAGAGAAGGTGCTCTCGCTGCCGCTCGCCGCGTTCACGGACCGCACCATCGGATCGCCGTCAGTGCTGCGTGCCGCCTTGGATCAGGTGCTCGATCAGGGATGGGCGACCAACGACGAGGAATGGGAGCGCGACACGAGTGCGGTCGCCGTCCCTGTTCGGTCCCTCAGGGGCGACGTCGTCGCGGCGCTGAGCGTCACCGGACCCAGTACGCGGATCAATCCGCCGCGCTTCGCCGACATCGCGTCGAGGCTGCAAGCGGGCGCAGCGACGATGAGCGCGCACGTGGAGTTCCTCGCTTCGCTGCGCTGACCGCCGCACCGGCCTGCTCGGTGCTCACGCCGGGTTCGCCCGATCGAGCGCGGATGCGCGCGCCCGAAGCCTATGCGAAACCGCAACGAAACACCGTTGCGTAATGATCATCAAATGCACAATGTGCAACAAGACCACTGCCTTACAGGCAACCGGGAGGGCTCCGTGAGACAACTGCTGGAACTCCAGAGCATCAGCGTGGCGTATAAGAACCATGTCGTCGTGCGTGATGTCTCGCTCGATGTGGCGGAGGGGGAGGTGGTCGCCCTCGTTGGCCCTTCCGGCGCGGGCAAGTCGTCCCTCCTGCGAAGCGTGAACTTCCTCGAGGTGCCGAAGAGCGGAACTGTCGTGTTCGACGGATCGCGGGTCGACGTGGACCCGCGCTGGTCTCCCGCCAAGCGCAACCGCAAGCTCGTGCAGCATCGGCGCCGGGTCGGGATGGTGTTTCAGCACTTCAATCTCTTTCCGCACTTGACCGCGCTCGAGAACGTCGCGCTCGCGCAGATCCATACGCTTGGTCGTGGGAAGCAGGAGGCCCAGGCGCGGGCTCTGCAGGAACTGCGTCACGTCGGGCTGGAGGCCCATGCCGACAAGCGCCCCGCGCAGTGCTCGGGCGGGCAACAGCAGCGCATTGCGATAGCCCGTGCACTCGCGCTCGATCCGAAACTCATGCTCTTCGACGAGCCGACCAGCGCGCTGGATCCTGAGCTCGGTATGGAGGTGCTCACGACAATGAAGCGCCTCGCAGACGAGGGCATGACGATGTTGGTCGTGACCCACGAGATGCACTTCGCCGAGGAGGTGTCGGATCGCCTGGTCTTCATGGCCGACGGCCGAATCGTCGAGGAAGGGATCGCATCCCAGGTGATGAGGAGCCCTCGGTCCGAGCGCGCGCAGCAGTTCTTTGCCGCGGTCCGGGGGAGGTGAGCGGTGATGGACGTCCTCCTCGCGTTGTTGTCCGGCGTCGGCCAGACGCTGCTGATCACCGGCGGGGCTCTCGTGTTCGGGATGGTGTTCGCCGTGCCGCTGGTCGCCATGCGGCGGTCGTCTTCGCGTGTCCTGTCGGGAATCGCGGCGACCCTCATCGAGGCGATTCGCGGCGTGCCCGTCATCGTGTGGCTGCTGCTCATCTACTTCGCGCTCGGGACATCCCTAATCAAGCTGACGACCCTTCAAGCCGCGATCCTCGGGCTGGGGATCGTTGCGGCGGTGCTGATCGCGGAGATCTACCGCTCGGGTCTCGACGCCACGCCGGCAGGCCAGTGGGAAGCGGCTGAGGCCCTCGCGATCCCGCTGAGCTCCGCGTACCGCCGGGTCGTGATCCCTCAGGCCGTCGTCGTGATCGTGCCGCAGCTCGCGTCCTACGCGATCGGTCTCCTCAAAGACAGCGCCATCGCCTCCATCATCGGGGCCCAGGACATCACCTTCCGCGCATACCAGGAGGCACAGTCCAACCTGAGCGGACTGACGACGTTCTTCATCGCAGCGTTGCTCTACATCGCGCTGAGCGTACCGATCGCGGTCCTGGCGCGGTACACGGGCAGTCGCGTCGCCGCGCGGATGGGAGCGTGAACGAGATGGCAACCGTACTGGAGTCTTACCTGGCCGGGCTCGGCATCTCGCTGCTGCTCACCATTCTCAGCCTCGCCTTCGGCCTCGTCGGCGGGATCGCATCCGCCTTGGGCACACTGTCGCGAAGCCGGATCGTCAGCTGGCCATCCATCGCGTTCGTCGAGCTTGGGCGCGGTGCACCGGGCCTTGTGCTGCTCTACCTGGTCTACTTCGGACTGCCGCAGGTGGGGGTCACCTTGGATGCGCTGCCGTCCGCGGTGATCGCGCTGAGCATCATGACCGCCGCGTACACGAGCGAGATCTTCGTCGCCGGGTTCCGCGCGGTCCGCTCGGGGCAATGGGAGGCGTGCAACTCGCTCGGAATGGGATATTTCGCGAGTCTGCGCCTGGTGATCCTGCCGCAGGCGATCCGCGTGGTGATCCCGCCGCTGATCGGATGGTCGATCCTGCTCTTCCAAGCCACCTCGCTCGCGTTCGCGATCAGCGTGCCCGAGCTGATGAGCCGGGCGTATGACTTCGCGACCTTCACCTACGACTACGGGCTGGCATTCGTGCTGGCGGGGGCGATGTACCTCGCGGTCGCGCTGCTGGCGACCATGCTGTTCCGCGTCAGTCAGCGACTGCGCCGCACCACGTCGGCTCGTGTCGTCGAAGCGCCGACAGCGGTCTGACTCCCTTCCATTCCTGCAACACATATACACACACACAGAGAGGCAATACAACATGCGCAAGTTCATGATCGCCGCCTGCGCGGCGGTGACGCTCACCGTCGTCCTCGCCGGTTGTTCCAGCTCGTCCGGCGATGACGCCACCGCGAGCGACTGCACGCCGGCACACGAGGTGGAAACGGTGCAGGCGGGCAAGCTAACCGTGGCGGTGCCAGTCTCGCCGCCCTACTCCATCAAGGACGGTGACCGCTACACCGGACTCGACAACGACATCCTCGCCCAGATCGCTGAGCTGGAATGCCTCGAGATCGAGTACCAGGAGATGTCGTTCTCGGCGGGCCTCCAGAGCGTGCAGTCGGGTCGTGTCGACACCGCCACCGGCGGGGTGGGCAAGACAGAGGAGCGCGGCGAGTCTCTCAATCAGGGCTACACGACCTACCGCGACGGAATGGCGCTGGTCTCGGAGGAGGGGTACTCGACGTACGAGGATCTCAAGTCACTCACGCTCGGCGTCGTGCAGGGGTACTTCTGGAACGACGATCTGATCACCGCTTTCGGCAACGACCGGGTCAAGCAGTACCAGAACTCGGACGCGATGTTCGCCGACCTCGAGGCGGGCAGAATCGACGTCGCCGTCGCGAGCACATCGGAGGCGGGCTATCGCCTGACCCAAGCGCCCGACAGCGGACTCGTCGTCGAGCTGATGGAACCGCACGAGAGCATCGCGGGCTCGCTGGGGTTCGGTGAGGTGGGCTTCCCGAATCAGAAGGGATCCGCACTCACCGCAGCATTCGATGAGGATGTACAGACGCTTCTCGAGTCCGGTGCCATCGCCGATGTGCTGGAGTCGTACAAGATCGACGGCGCCTTGGCGGGACCGGCACCCGAATGACGACGGACGTTGCGACTGCCATGAACGATCGACACATTGTCATCATCGGGGCCGGGATCGTGGGAGTCTCGATCGCCGACGAACTCACCGCGCGCGGCATCTCCCGCGTCACAGTGATCGACAAGGGCCGTGCACCGGCCTTCGGCGGCTCCACGAGCCATGCACCCGGAATGGTCTTCCAGCTGCACCAGAACCCGACGATGTCGCAGTTCGCGCAGCACACGGTGGACCTGCTCTCGGACCTTGCCGACGCGGACGGCCCCGTGTGGACGCGAACCGGCTCGCTCGAGCTCGCCGACTCCGACGAATGGGAGTCGATCTTGCGCCGCCGCGCCCAGATCGGGCGCGACGCCGGTCTCGACATCCAGATCCTCACACCCACGGAATGCGTCCAGCACCAGCCGATCCTGGATACAGACGCGTTCCGCGTTGGAATCCACGATCCCGGCGACGGCGTCGTCCATGTCATTCGGGCAGCGGCGGAGCGGCTGCGTCGTGCCGTCGCAAGAGGCGCGCAGCTTCGCGACGAGACCGAAGTCACCGGATTCGAGATCGTCGATGAGCGAATCGTCGGCGTGCGGGTCGGCGATGAGATCATCCCTGCCGACGACGTCATCGTTGCCGCCGGGATTTGGGGAGAGGTCTTGTCCGAGATGGCGGGAGAGCATGTGCCCGTGATGCCGTTCGTGGCACCGGGGGGATTCACCGGCCCGCTCGCGAGCCTTGCCGATGCGACCGCAGACGCCCGGGGGCCGATTATCCGGTTCGCCGATGCCGCTCTGACCATGCGTGAGAGACGCGACTCGCTGGAGTTCGGGTACTCGCAACACGCCCCCACGCCGGTTGATCCGCGGACGCTGCTGTCCTTCGACGAGGCAGAGGAGATGCCGAGCATCCTCGAGTTCCATCCCGAGATCGTCGATGCCGGGTGGCCGAAGGTCAACCGGCTTGTCCCGGACACGCGGGGCACGGCATATGCGCGAGGGCAGCACGGAGTGATGGCGACCACGCCTGACAACCTTCCGCTTCTCGGTCCGTCTTCCGCGGTCGGCGGCCTGTGGTATGCCGAGCAGATCTGGGTGACGCACTCGGCGGGCGCCGCGCTCGCCGTCGCCGAGTGGGTCGCGGACGGCGAGAGCACGACCTTCGACGTCTCGGAGATGCACGCGGATCGCTTCTCGGGGATCAGCGCCGAGGAGCTCTACCAGCGGAATCTCGACAGCATCGACTTGTTCGGGCTGCAGCGGAAGGTCGTCGAGGTCTGATCGACGCCACACCGCTCGCGTACACCGCCGTCGCCGAGACGCTCGGGCCGGGTGTGTCCTCACGCACACCCGGCCCGACAGCGGCCCGTCATACTCTGGTGCGTGCCGGTGCCAACCGGCTGCTGCGCGTCGCGGTGGAGCGCGGCCCCGTCAGCTGGCAACGCGCCGCAGCTTCGTCACCGGGTTCGGATCTCGCATTTCTCCAGGTGCGTCGGGGACGAGCGACTCTGCGCGTGGCGGGAGCCTCAGCCGTGCTCGAGCGCGGTCATCAGGCACTCATCGATACCGATACGCCCTTCCGACTTGAGCTGGACTCGGATTCGGATCTGCTGACATTGAGGTTCGCGCGCGAGAGCGTGGGTCTCGGCGCGGTTCGTCTCTCACGGGTGGTCAATGCTCCACTGCGGCGCGACCTACCTGATGCGACCGTGGTCGCGGGCTACCTCGACGCACTCGGCGCGCACATCGACGAGCTCGACGACCTCACGAGACATCGCTATGTAAAAGCGGCGCGAGAGCTGGTGGAGGCGCTGTTGCAGTCCGCAGCGCCCCCCACCAGCCTCCATGAGGACCTGCGTGAACGTATAGATCGTTTCATCGAGGAGAACATCTCAGATCCTCAGCTCGCACCCGAACGGATCGCGGCTGCGCATTTCATCTCGGTGCGCCAGCTGCACGCTCTGTTCCGGGACCAGGGTCTCACCGTCGGAGCCCTGGTGCGGTCACGCCGACTCGAGCGCTGTCACGATGAGCTCTCGGACCCCGCGTCGGCGCACCTCCCCGTCGCGACCATCGCAGCCCGGCATGGGTTGATCGATGCCGCGCAGTTCAGCAGGATGTTCCGCCGACAGTTCGGCGTCGCGCCCTCGGCGGTGCGCCGGCGCGCCGGCGGTCAGTAGTGCAGCCACACCGACTTGAGCTCGGTGTAGGCATCGATCGCCCACGGTCCCATCTCACGACCCCAGCCAGACGCCTTGTACCCGCCCCACGGCGCGGCCATGTCGGGGATGGGGGGCATGTTCACGAAGACCGCGCCCGCCTTGATTCCATCCGCGAGGCGCTGTGAGGTGCCGATGTCACGCGTCCAAACGGTGGCTGCGAGTCCGTACGGGGTGTCGTTCGCTCGGCGGATGAGGTCGTCGAGTTCGTCGAGGCCGTCGTACGCGGTAACGGCGAGCACGGGGCCGAAGATCTCTTCCTGCATGATCTGCATATCGTCGCGCACCCCGGAGAACAGCGTCGGCTCGAAGAAGAAGCCATCTGCGCCATGACGGCGTCCGCCCGTGACCAGCTCAGCTCCCTCCTGGACGCCCGTCCTCACCAGTCGCTCCACATGACGCAGGTGCTTCTCCGAGACCAGGGGGCCGATCTGCGTGGATTCGCTGAGCCCTGATCCGATCGGCAGCGCGGACAGCCCCCCGGCCATCTTGTCGACGAACTCGTCCTGGCGTCGCTTGTCGACGAAGAATCGCGTGTAAGCGGCGCACACCTGCCCGCTGTTCAACGTGGAGCCCAGCAGATTTCCGGCCACCGCCGCGTCGATGTCGGCGTCGTGGGCGATGATGCTGGGAGCTTTTCCGCCGAGCTCGAGAGTCAGCCGTTTCATGTTGGAGTCGGCGCTGGCGCGTGTGATGATGCGACCCACGTGGGTGGAGCCGGTGTAAGACAGATGATCGATGTCCATGTGCTCAGACAGCATCGCCCCGACGTCCGCACCGCCGGTGACCAGGTTGATGACGCCGGGCGGGAACCCAACGCTCGCGGCGAGCTCGACAAGCCGGATGCTCGTGAGCGGGGTCACTTCGCTGGGCTTGATGACGACGGTGTTCCCGGTCGCCAGCGCCGGGGCGAGCTTCCACGCGAGGATCATCAGGGGGAAATTCCAGGGCGTGACGAGGGCGTTCACTCCGATCGGCTCACGCTTGGTGTACTGCAGCGTGTCGGGGAACGACACGGGATTGACGGTGCCCTGGATCTTGGTGACCCATCCGGCGTAGTAGCGGAAGTGGTCGGCCGCCCCCTGCACGCTGACCGCGCGCGAGATAGCCAGCAGCTGTCCCTGGTCGCGGGTCTCGAGTTCCGCCAGCTCGGTCGCGTTCGCCTCTATCGCGTCGGCGAGGGCGAACAGCAGCGCGGCTCGGTCCCGGGGGAGCATGCCCCTCCAGTCGGCCTTCTCGAAGGCCGTCCGCGCGGAGGAAACTGCGTCGTCCACTTCCTTGTGAGAAGCACTGGAGACGTCGCCGATCACCCGACCGGTCGCCGGGTCCAGGGTCGCAATGCTGGCGCCCGAGGCGTCGGACCACTCGCCGTTGAGATAGAGGCTCTTCATCGTGCTGCTCCCGCTTGTCTTCGTCTATGAGGTCGGTGGGCGTTCCTGGCGAGCGCAACGGCGCGGCGCAGGATCGCCGCCTATCCACGGTCTCGCTTGCCGCGGTCGGCCGGTTGGCTTTGGGCGCAGCGGATTTGTGTCCTCGCGCGGATAGCGCCGAGACATCACGCGTCCGCGACCTCCCGGACCACGCGCGAGACCGTGTCGATGAACCATCCCCTGGGCTGGGTGCGATGACGGGGCGGAAGCGCGAGCGCGCTGACCTCGAAGGGCTCGAACTCCTTCGGCAGTTCGCGCGCTGTCAGCCGGCTGTCGCGGACCACCTCGCGCGCGATGCGCAGGGGCATGAGCGCCGCCAGACCACCCCGGGCGAGGGTAGCGGGCAGTGTCGCGAGATGTGGGACCTGCAGCGAGGCGCGGCGGTCGACCAGTCGCGCGAGCGTCGCCTGCGCCCGATGGTGTCCTGTCGACGCATCGATGACGGCGAAGCGCAGTGTACCCAGCTCCTTTGCCGTGATCGGCGTTTCCGACGCATGGGCCGGGTGCGCGGCGACGCAGACGTATCGTTCGATGAACAGGACTTCGGACCACACGCGGTCGGACGGCGGCGCGCTCGAGATCGCCATGTCGACCTCGCCTCGTCGGATCCGATCGTCGATCCCGCGGGAATCCAGCGCCACCACCTCGATGCTTACACCAGGGGCGATAAGGCTCAGTCGCTCCATGAGCGCCGGCAGGTAGAGGTATTCGCCCATGTCGGTGAGCGCGAGGCGGAATCGGCTCGTCGCGATGGCGGGATCGAACAGCGTCGGATCCACGAGCGCGTCGATCGCGTCGATCGAAGCTCGTGCGGTCTCATACAGCTCCCTGGCGCGCGGAGTGGCGCGCATCCCCTCTCGGGTGCGGGTGAAGAGCGGATCGCGGACCTGAGTGCGAAGTCGGTTGAGGGCGTAGCTCACCGAGGGCTGGGTGATCTTCAGCGCCTCAGCCGCAGCGGTGACGCTCTGTCGCTCGTAAACGACGACGAAGGCGCGGAGCAGATCGAGATCGACGGGCATGACCCCAGCATAGAGACCCTCTATGGTCATCATTGGATCTATCGTCTGTACTTCTGCGAGGTCCGACGGCTTCACTGAATGTGATGACCGAAGGAGCACCATGAACCTCGTTCCGGATCCTGATCCGAAGTGGAGTCCGCGCCGTGTGGCGATCCTTGGGGCCTCGGGCCTCACCGGGTCAGGGCTGGCGAGCCAGCTGAGCCAGTCGGAATGGTGCGACGAGGTCGTGCTCTTCGACCTCCGCCGCAATATCTTGGAGTCCCACGCGATCGACCTGCTCGAGTCGCAGATCGTCACCGGGCGTACGCGGACGAAGCTGACCGTGGCCGATCTCGACCGTGCCGCCTCGGTGGGGCAGGTCGACCTCGTCGTCGTGGCGGCTTCCCTCCCCGAGAACCCGGATGGTGACCGCACCGCATTCCTCGCCGGGAACCTGGACGTGCTCGCCGCGCTCGTCGCGCCGATCGAGGCGCTGGCGGGAACGGACGGCATCGTGATGATCCTGACCAATCCCGCCGATGTGCTCGCGAGCGTCCTCGCGGCCACGAGCAGCATTCCTCCGCAGCGGATCTTCGGATACTGCCTGAATGACAGCGTGCGCTTCGCTGCCGCCGTTGCTCGTGAGCTGGGAGTCGATCCCTCTCGCGTGGAGGCCTGCGTCCTCGGTGAGCACGGTGACGGGCAGGTGCCGCTGTACAGCCTGCTCAGGCTCGATGGTGCGTCGCTCGAACTCGATCCGGCGCAGCGCGCGCGGGTGGATGCCGACGCGCGTGGATGGTTCCGGCGCTGGTCCGACCTGCGGCCGGGACGCAGTTCGGGATGGACCACCCCTGTCGGCGCCCTCGCCACGATCGAGCGCCTCGTGCAGGGCGAGCCGGTTCCCGCGGCTGTGTGGGGGCCGGACGCCGGTCTCGCCGCGAGTCACGTCACTCTTCTGGCACGTTTCAGTGAGGGGCACGTGGTTCCCGCCGGCACGCCGGGAGACGATCAGGAACGCGCGCTCGTCGCGCAGGCCGCAGACGCCCTGGCGCACCGCGTCGCCGCGGTCTGCTGAGGCCTCTGAACACCTCGACAACGCGGCTCAGGGAGCTCGCAGGAAGGAAGAAACAATGTCGTTCTTCGAGATCGATGAATGGAATGCGTCGTACTTCGACGGCAGTTGGGTGAACGGTGCTCGCACTGGACCCGTCGTGTCGCCGTCGACCGGGCAGGAGATCGCGAGGTACGGCATCGCAACGGTCGAGGAACTCGATGCGGTTGTCCGGCGCGCCACCGAAGCGCAGGTGTCGTGGGCAGCGCGCCCCGCTGACGAACGGGCGGCGATCATGCGTCGCGCGGGAGAGCTTCTCGAGCGCCACACCGACGTCTTCGCACGCTGGCTGATGGATGAGGCGGGGTCGGCGCAGGGGAAGGCAGGCTTCGAGGCCAGCCTCGTAGCCAGCGAGTTCCACCAGGCGGCGGCGACCGCGATGATGCCGTACGGCCAGCTGTTGCAGACCTCCAAGCCCCGCCTGAGCCTGTCGCGTCGACGGCCGGCCGGCGTCGTCGGCGTGATCTCGCCCTTCAACTTTCCCGGCATCCTCTCTGCTCGCTCGGTCGCGCCCGCGCTCGCGCTGGGCAACGCGGTCGTCCTCAAGCCCGATCCGCGCACCGCGATCAGCGGCGGTCTGCTATTCGCGGCGGTGCTGGCGGAGGCCGGCGTCCCCGATGGCGTGTTCGCCGTCGTGCCCGGTGGTGTCGAGCTCGGCTCCGCTCTCGTGGAGCACCCGCGCATACCGATCATCTCGTTCACTGGCTCCACGGAGGCCGGTCGCGCGATCGGCCGTCGCGGCGGAGAGCTGCTCAAGCGCGTTCACCTCGAGCTCGGAGGCAACAACGCGCTTGTCGTCCTCGGCGACGTCGATGTGTCCGCCGCGGCGTCGGCAGGCGCCTGGGGCTCGTTCCTTCATCAGGGGCAGATCTGCATGACGACGGGCCGCCACCTCGTGCACTCCTCGATCTACGACGAGTACGTCCAGGCGCTCGCCGCCAAGGCCAGGGCGCTGCCTGCCGGCGACCCGGCCTCCGGCGCCCCGCTGGGACCGATCATCGATGGCAGGCAGCGCGACAAGGTCCACACCATCGTTACTGAGAGCGTCGCCGCCGGTGCCCGGCTTGTCGCCGGTGGTGCGTACGACGACCTCTATTACGACGCGACGGTCCTCGCCGATGTGCGGCCCGACCACGCCGCGTTCGCGCAGGAGATCTTCGGCCCGGTCGCACCGGTGACCCCATTCTCGAGCGCGGATGAGCTCGTCGCACTCGTGACGGATAGTGAGTACGGGCTGTCGCTCGGCATCCTGGCGGCGGATGCGCTTCGTGCTCTCGATCTCGCCGAGCGCCTGCCGGCGGGGATCCTGCACATCAACGATCAGACCGTGGACGACGAGGCGCAGGCTCCGTTCGGCGGCGTGGGGGCGAGCGGAACCGGTGCTCGCTTCGGAGGTCACGAGGCCAATATCGAGGCGTTCACCGAATCGCAGTGGGTGACTCTGCAGTCTGACATCGCGCGCTACCCGTTCTGAAACCGACCCCCAGGAGTACACGATCGTGTCCCAAGACAACGCGCGACCGCCTGTCGCCCATGACTTCTATGAGATTCTTCGAACGCATGGGATCACGCGGATCTTCGGCAACCCAGGCTCTAACGAGCTCACGATGCTCAAGCACCTGCCCGACGACATCGAGTATGTGTTGGCCTTGCAAGAGGGCGCCGCGCTGGCCATGGCGGAGGGGTATGCCTACGCCTCCGGCACGGTCGGCTTCGTCAACCTTCATTCCGGCTCGGGCGCGGGCAACGCGATGGGTAACCTCACGAACAGTGCGGCGGCGCACGCGCCGCTCGTGGTCCTCGCCGGGCAGCAAAGTCGCAAATACATGCCGTACGGGGCCATGCTCGCCTCGAACGACCCCGTCAAGCTCTACGACCCGCTTGTCAAGTGGTCGGGTGAGCCGTTGCGTCCGGAAGACACCGCGGTCTTGACGTCGAAGGCGATCCTCCTCGCCGCCACAGCCCCGACCGGGCCGGTGTTCCTCTCCGTGCCGCTGGACGATTGGGAACGCGAGGGCGACCCCGAGACCGTCGCGCATCTCATCGATCGTCGGGTCATGGGTGCGCCCGTCATCGACACGGACTCGCTGGAAGTGATCGCTGCGGCGCTCGCGGGCGCGACCAATCCGGTAATGGTTCTCGGCCCTGGTGTGGATAACGATCGTGGATGGCAGGCATCGGTGCGCCTCGCCGACTCGCGCGAGATGCCCGTCTGGATCGCGCCGAGTCCTTCCCGTGCGCCGTTCCCGACACGGCACGGCCGATTCCAAGGTCTGCTCCCGACTGGGCTCGGCGCGATCGCCGAGAAGCTCGCGGGACATGATCTGGTGCTCACTCTGGGGGCCGCGGTCTTCCGCTACCACCAATTCATCGACGGCCCGCTGATTCCCGACGGCGCGCAGCTCGTCGGGGTCACATCCGACCCCGACGAAGCAACCCGTGCAGGCGTCGGCACAATACTTGTCGGCGACCCCTCCGACGCTCTGGTGCGTCTCGCCGAGGTGTTCGCGACCGATGATCCGGCGATCCTGCCGGCGCGAACTGTGGAACCTGCAACCGCTGGCGACGCGCCGTATACGGCGGAGGCGATCCTCGATGCCGTCGACCGTTCCAAGCCTGTCGACGCGCGGGTGGTGCTGGAGTGGACCTCCGCGGACGCGATGTGGCCCCGGCTGAGCTTCGAACGATCCGGGTCCTACTTCTTTCCTGCATCGGGCGGTCTGGGCTGGGGCCTTCCCGCAGCCATCGGCCTCGCGATGGGGTCGCCCGAGCGTCCGGTGGTGGCGCTGATCGGCGACGGTGCGATGCAGTACACGCCGGCTGCGCTGTGGACCGCGGCCAGATACAAGGTGCCGGTGACGTTCGTGGTGTGCCAGAACCGTGAGTACGGCGCACTGCAGAGGTTCGCTCGGCACATGGAGGTTCCCGATGCGCCTTATCTCGACATCCCCGACCTGGATCCGACCGCGATCGCGACCGGTTACGGGGTGCCCGCAGTCGCGCTCGACTCCCTGCATGCGCTGGAGGAGTTCGTGCGCTCCGCGGCCACCGCTGAGGGACCTCGACTCGCGGTGATCCCGCAGCGTTCGGCGCGTTGAACCGGTGGCTTGAGCCCGCCTTGCGCTTCGACAGGCTCAGGAACCCGCGCCGCCACTGACATGCGGGGACGGATGCCGCGAGGCGCCGCTGGGCCCATACGCCGGTGGAGGATCCGCTCGACGAGCCATCTACGAGTTGGGGGCGTGTGGGGACAGCTCTCCTCGCGTGCTCTGCGGTCAGTGGCGGCGGGCCTTGCGGCCGAAGAGCCACGCGCCCCAGACCGCCGAGATCGCGACGATCGCGACGCACCAGCCGATGGCCCACCACGGCTCGGTGCCGAGGTCGGTGCCCATCAGCAGGCCGCGGAGGGTCTCGATGATCGGGGTGATCGGCTGGTTGTCGGCGACCCACTGCAGCCACTCGGGCATCGTCTCGACCGGCACGAAGGCGCTCGACAGGTACGGCAGGAACAGGATGATGAACCCGTAGCCGGATGCCGCCTCGGGGCTGCCGGCGGCGAGGCCGATGGACGCGAACAGGTACGTGATGGCGAGGATGTACAGCGCGATGAGGCCGGCCGCGCCGATCCATGCGAGGAGGTCGGCATGCGGGCGGAACCCGACCAGGAGGCCGACCGCGATCACGACCGCGGTTGCGACGAGGTTGCGGGTGAGACTCGCCACGACGTGCCCGGTGAGCACCGCGCCGCTGCGCAGCGGCATGGTGCGGAAGCGGTCGATGATGCCGCTGGACATGTCGCGCGCGACGTAGGTCGCGGTCGTCGCGGCGCCGAAGCCGGCGCACAGCAGGATGATGCCGGGGACGACGTAGTTCACGTAGCCGCCGCCCGGTTCGATCGCTCCGCCGAAGACGAACGTGAACAGGAGCATGAGCATCACCGGCAGCAGGATCGACATGCTGAGCGTTTCGCCGTCGCGCAGCGACTGCGTGAGGCTGCGGCCGACGAACACCGACTCGGCGGTGAAGCCCTTCAGGCGCGGCCGGGGGGCGATGGCGGTGGTGGTCATGCGAGCTCCTTCGCGGCGGGCGCGGGGGAGGCGCCGGTGAGGGACAGGAAGACGTCGTCGAGGGTGGGGCGGCGCAGCGTGACCTCGGCGCCGGGGATTGCGTCGCCGAGCTGATCCATCGCCGAGCGCAGGCCATCGACCGAGCCGTCGGTGGCGATCTCGCGGAGGACCTCGCCGCCCGCGCCGGTGAGCACGACCGTGTCGGTGCCGACGAGCGCCTTCAGCTCGACGGGCGTGCCGGTCGCGACGATCCGCCCCGCGTCCAGCACCGAGATGCGGTCGGCGAGCTGATCCGCCTCCTCGAGGTACTGCGTCGTGAGGAACACGGTCGTGCCGGCGCTCGCGAGCGAGCGGATGACGTCCCACAGATCGCGGCGGCTGCGCGGGTCGACCCCCGTCGTGGGCTCGTCGAGGAACAGCACCTCGGGCACCACGACGAAGCTGAGGGCGAGGTCGAGGCGCCGGCGCATGCCGCCCGAGTAGGTGCCCACGCGGCGGGACGCGGCATCCGTCAGCGCGAAGCGCTCCAGGAGCTCGGCGGCTCGCAGTTTCGCTGCCCGCGGCGACAGGCCCGACAGGCGACCGAGCATGACGACGTTCTCGACCCCCGTGAGCATGTCGTCGACGGCGGCCGACTGGCCCGTGAGGGCGATGCGCTGGCGCACCGCGTCGGGCTCGGTCGCGACGTCTCGACCGGCCACCCGCGCGCTGCCCGCGTCAGGGCGCAGCAGCGTCGTGAGGATCGAGATCGTCGTGGTCTTGCCCGCGCCGTTCGCGCCCAGGAGTGCGAAGATCTCGCCGCGCTCGACGGTGAGGTCGAGGCGGTCGAGGACGAGGGTGCGCCCGAAGCTCTTGCCGAGCCCGCGGACGTCGATGGCTGGTGCGCTCATCGCGGCATCCTTCCTTCTGGTCGTGTAGGGAGAAACTGTTTACGCTAGTAACTGTTTATGACGGTAACACACGGTTTACGGAATAAACAGTCTTAGACTGGCGCCATGACCGAAGCAGTCGAGCCCGAGCTTCCACGGGGCATCGCCCTGGCCTGGGGCGTGGCGGCCAATCCGCAGCGCGGCCCCAAGCGCGAGATGAGCGTCGAGCGCATCGTGGAGGCGGCGGTGGAGATCGCGGATGCCGAGGGCCTCGGTGCGGTGTCGATGGCAGCGGTGGCCGCGCGCCTGGGCTTCACGCCGATGTCGCTGTACCGCTACGTCAACGCGAAGGAGGATCTCATCCTGCTCATGCAGGAGGAGGCCACCGGGGCCCCGTCCGAGGCGACGCGCACCGCCGGCGGCTGGCGCGAGCGCCTCGAGGCGCTCTACCGCGAGCAGCTCCAGCACTACCTGGCGCACCCGTGGGTGCTCGACATCCCGATCTCGGGGGTGCCGGCGACGCCGAACAGCGCCGCGTGGATGGACGCCGGGCTGAGCGCGCTCGCCGACACCGACCTCTCGTACACCGAGCGCCTGGCCGTCATGCTGCTCGTGACCGGCACCGCGCACTGGGCGGGCACCATCCTCGCCGGCTACGCGCGGGTCGAGCGCGAACGCGGACTCGACGGCGACGCCATCAGCCGCAGTGAGGACGCGATGTTCCGCACCCTCATCACCGCTGACGCGTACCCCGACCTGCGCGCCGCGATCGAAGCGGGCGCGTTCCTCGACGACTCGGACCCGTTCTCGTTCGCGCTCGCGCGGGGCCTCGAGGGCGTCAGCGACTACATCTCCGCCACCCCGGACGGACACCGCGAGAAGCCGCAGTCGTGGGTCGTGCCCGATGACGCCGACATCGCCGACGACAAGAAGTTCCGCGAGGCGCGCAAGGCGGTGCGCGACGCCGAGAAGGCGCTGCGCGACGCCCACAAGCTCGAGCGGCAGGCCGCGCGCGAGGCACGCGAGCGGCGCGCCCGCCAGCGGCCGGAGGCGTGATCGCCCACAGGCATCACAGGCCACACGGGTTCACACCAGTCTCTGTGTTTACACACGGGTCGCGCGCGTTCTAGAGTGACTGCAGCACTTCTGGGGAAGGGGGATCGACATGGCTGAACTGCCGGACGTGCGCTTCCTCACGGTCGCCGAGGTCGCCGAGCTGATGCGGGTCTCGAAGATGACGGTCTACCGCCTCGTGCACTCGGGCGAGCTGCCCGCGGTGCGGTTCGGTCGCAGCTATCGCGTGCCCGAGTCCGCCGTCACCGAGGCCCTGCAACGGCCGATCGCCGACGTCGGCTAGACTGTTCCGAGGCATTTTTCCTTTTGCCCCGTTCCCGGGCGCGGCCAGGCCGCGTCCAGACCCCGATCTAGTGAGGTTTTCCGTGGGTTCTGTCATCAAGAAGCGCCGCAAGCGCATGGCGAAGAAGAAGCACCGCAAGCTGCTTCGCAAGACTCGCCACCAGCGCCGCAACAAGAAGTAAGCGGCATCCGCACCAAGCGCCTGTCTTCGGACGGGCGCTTCGTGTATCCGTGCCCTCACAGCCCGCGTCCCGAGAGGCCGTCATGAAGTCCATCACCGTCCAGCAGCTGCGCGACCGCGTCGAGATCCCGCTCATCGACGTCCGCGAGGTCGACGAGTTCGCGGCGGGCCACGTGCCTGGCGCGATCAACATCCCGATGTCGGGCATCGGCGGCCGCCTCGACGAACTGCCTGACGGCGCATTCGACGTCATCTGCGCGATCGGCGGTCGCTCCGGCCGCGTGGTCGAAGCCCTCGAGGCACGCGGCTACGACGTCACCAACGTCGACGGCGGCACCAACGAGTGGATCGCGGCCGGGTACCCGGTCGAGGCGTGACGACGGCGCCGGGCGTGACCACCGTCACCCTGATCGGCAAGCCCGACTGCCACCTGTGCGACGTCGCACGCGAGGTCGTCGAGACCGTCGTGGCGGAGCTCCCCGAGGACTCGGTCGACGTCGAAGAGCTCTCGATCGCCGACGACCCCTCCCTCTACGCGCAGTGGTGGGAGAAGATCCCCGTGGTGCTCATCGACGGCGAGCTCCACGGGCACTGGCGCGTCTCGCCCGACCGCCTGCGCGCGGCGCTGACCGCCTGAGCGCAGCATCCGTCACCGCTCAGTCGCGGGGGCGCACCGCCACCGGGTCGTGCGACAGTGCGATGCGCACCCGTTCGGCGTACTCGACGCGGTCGGTCGCGGCGTGCTGCACGCGCACCAGGGAGTCGTCCGCGGTGCGTACGAGGGTGCGGCGGAAGCTGCCCAAGAACGTGCTCTCCTGCACGATCGCGTCCATACCCGGAGCGTCGCCGTCGGCCAAGCGCAGGTTCTCCGGGCGGAGGAAGACGTCGACCGGCCCGGGTGCGCCCGGCGCCTGCAGGGGCAGCCGCACGCCCCACACCGTCACGGTGTCGCCCTCGACGACGCCGGGCACGACGCTCGAGACGCCGATGAACGCCGCCACGTTCGGTGTCGCGGGATTGAGGTAGAGCTCCTCCGGCGTGCCGATCTGTTCGATGCGGCCGGCGTTCATGACCGCGATGCGGTCGGACACCGCGAGCGCCTCCTCCTGGTCGTGCGTCACGAACACCGTCGTGATGCCCAGGCGCAGCTGGATGCGGCGGATCTCGTCGCGCAGCTGCACGCGCACCTTGGCGTCGAGCGCCGACAGCGGCTCATCGAGCAGCAGCACCCGCGGCTCCGTGACGAGCGCGCGGGCGAGGGCCACGCGCTGCTGCTGGCCGCCCGACAGCTGGTGCGGGAAGCGGTCGGCGAGATGACCGAGCCCGACGAGCTCGAGCGCGTCGGCGGCGCGGGTGGCAGCATCCTTCTTCCCGATGCCACGGCGGCGCAGGCCGAACGCCGTGTTGTCGGCGACGCGCAGGTGCGGGAACAGCGAGTAGGACTGGAACACCATGCCGATGTCGCGCTTGTTCGTGGGAATGCCCGAGACGTCGGCGCCGCCCAAGCGCACCTCGCCCGCGGTCGCCTTCTCGAGGCCCGCGAGCACGCGCAGCGCCGTGGTCTTACCGCAGCCGGACGGACCCAGCAGCGACACGAACTCGCCGGGTGCGATGTCGAGGTCGACGCCATGGAGCACGCGGGTCGTGCCGTACTCCTTGACGACGCCGCGGAACTCCACGCGCGTGCCCTCGCCGGCATCGGCGAGCAGGAGGTTGTCGGAGGTCGCCGGGAGAGTGCGTGGCGGAGTGTCGGCGGAAGTCATTCGGGGGTCCTTTCGACTCGCTTCGCTCGCTCAAGGCGCCGCCTTCCGGTGCCGGCTCGGCCGGCGCGGCCGATGATGAGCAGCAGCACGAACGCGAATGCGAGGGCGAGCAGGGTGAAGATGGCGGCGGCGTAGGCGTCCTGCCGGTTGATCACGACGAGACCGGTCTGCAGCACCTGGCGGTTGAGGAGTGACGCGATGGTGAACTCGCCGAGCACGACCGCGACGGAGATGAGGGATGCTGCGAGCAGGCCCTGTCGCAGGTTCGGCGCGATCACGCGCACGAGCACGGTGACCCAGCCGGCGCCGAGCGTGCGCGCGGCCTCGGACAGCGTCTTGACGTCGATCGCGTCGATGGACGCCTGGATCGAGCGGTACGTGAACGGCAGCACGAGGATTCCGTAGGCGAACGCGAGCGTCCATGCGCCCGTGCCGAGCGTGCGCCCGATCTGCAGGTAGATCGGGGCGAGGCCGACGACGAGCACGATCGCGGGAATCGTGATCGGCAGGAGTGCCAGGAACTCGAAGCCGCGACGCAGCTTCGGGAACCTGAGCGCCACCAGCACCATCGTCGGCGTGAAGAGGAACAGCACGATGAGCACCGTGACGCCCGCGAGGATCAGCGAGTTCGCGAGTCCCGTCCAGATCGGGCGGTAGCGGGCCGCGTTCGCGGGATCGAACAGCGCGAGCCAGCGGTCGATCGAGTACGAGCCGTCCGGCGACGACAGCGTGAACACGAACGTCGCCAGGAAAGGGACGACGAAGACGAGGCCGACGACGGCGCCGATGATCCAGCGGACAGCGGGGGAGGGGGCAAGCCGGTTCATGCCTGCCACCTCGCGGTGCGCCGCTGGATCAGGGCGTACACCCACATCACGACCGCGACGACGATGATCATGCCGAGCGCGAGTGCGCCCGCGAGGTTCTCGCGGCCGAGCACCGTCTCGCTGGTGAGGGCGGTGCGGATCTGCAGCGGCACGATCTGCGACCCCTGGCTGGCGAGCGCCGCCGCGGTCGCGTAGGAGGAGAACGCGTTCGCGAAGAGCAGCAGCAGGCTCGCGAGGAACGACGGCGCGAGCACCGGGAAGCCGATGTGGCGCCAGAAGCCGGAGCGCGTGCCGCCCAGCGTCAGGTGAGCCTCGAACCACTGCGGGCGGAGAGCCGCCAGCGCGGGCATGAACGTGATGATCATGAGGGGGACCTGGAAGACGAGGTAGGCCGGGATGAGGCCGGGCAGAGCGTAGATCCACGCGCCGCCGGCGAAGATGTCGATCCCGAGTGCGTCGCGCAGGAACTTCGTGACGACGCCTTGCGTGCCGATCGCGGCGATCATCGTGAAGGCCAGCATGACGCCGCCGAACTGGGCGAGCACGCCGGACGCGGCATCCACCGTCGTCCTGACGAATCCGGTGTCGGGAAGGCCGAGCATCGCGTAGCAGACCAGCACGCCGATGATCGCGCCGACGACCGCGGTGAGGAGGGAGACCCACGTGGAGTTCCAGAACGTCGCGATGATGACCGGATCGCCGAGCGCGGCGAGGTTGTCGAAGGTGAAGGCGCCGTCGCCGTCGAACAGTCCTGAGGCGACCGCGATGATCGTCGGCAGCGCGAGGAACAGCAGGACGTAGGCCGCGAACGGGATGAGCCCGAGCCACGACCAGTCGGGTGCGGGGCGGCCCCGCCGCGCCGGAGCTGATGGCTCCGACGCGGCGGGGTCGGTCACGCGGTCCTGGTCGGGACCGGTGAGGGTGTGGGTGGTCGTCACTGGACCGCTGCGGCCCACTCTTCGCCGAGGAGCTCGCCGGCGTTCGTCGACTGCTCCTCCGTCGGGACGACCGTCTCCTCAGGAGCGGTGGGCAGGGCGTCGGCGATCTCCTGGTCGATCGTGCCGGCCTCGATCATGGCCTCCATGCGCACCGGGCGGGCGCCGCCCTTCAACCACAGGTTCTGCACCTCGTCGCTGTAGAGGAACTCCTGCCACAGGCGCGCGGCGGCCGGGTTCGGGGCGTCCTTATTGATGGCCTGGTTGTAGTAGCCCGCGTAGCCGACGCCGGGGAAGACGACGGTCTCCCACGTGTCGAGGTCAGCCGTGTGGGCGGCGTTGAGGTAGTCCCAGTCGAAGACGACCGGGGTCTCGCCGCTCGCGACGGTCGCGCTGGTGACGTCGAGCTTCAGCATGTTGCCGGCGGCGTTCAGCTCGGAGAACCAGTCGATGCCGGGCTGGAAGTCGTCGAGTGTGCCGTCCGACTGTACCGTCGCGAGACCGACGGCCGCGAACGCGGCACCGGCCTGCGTCGGGTCGCCGTTGATGGCGACGGCGCCCTTGTAGGCCTCGCCGAGGAGGTCGTCGAGCGACTCGGGGGCGTCGAAGCGCGCCGAGTCGTACCCGACCGACATGTACCCGCCGTAGTCGCCGACGAACAGGCCGGTCGGCTCCTTGAGGGCGTCGGGGATGTCGTCCCAGGTCTCCACCTGGTACGGCGCGAACCAGTCGGTGCTCTGCAGGGCGACCGTGAGGCCCAGGTCGAACACATCGGGCGCCGTGTCGAGGCCCTCGTTCGTCTCGGCGGCCTGGATCTCCTCGGCGGACGAGACGTCGGGCGACTGCTCGTTGATCGTGATCTCGGGGTAGCGCTCGGCGAACAGGTCGAGGATCTCGCCGTAGTTGGCCCAGTCGCGCGGGAGCGCGATGACGTTCAGCTGGCCCTCGGCCTTGGCGGCCTC
>DATEOM010000433.1:0-4098 GCA_035274105.1 Microbacterium sp. | reverse complement strand
CACACGTCGATCGGCCTGTCCGTCGGGCGTCCAGAGCAGATCCTGCGTGCCGTGTCCGAAGGCGACCGCGTGCCCCGCCCGCAGCACGAGGACGTCCGCGTCGAGCTCGCGCACGACGTCCGGCTCGTTCGTCACGACGAGGGCGGCCATGTCGAGTTCGCGCCGACGGCGGAGCACCGCCTCCCGCGCGGCTCTGCGCACCTCGACGTCCATGTTGGCGAAGGGCTCGTCCGCGACGAGCACGCGGGGCTGGAGCACCAGAGCCCTGGCCAGAGCCACGCGCTGGCGCATGCCCGCGCTGAGCTCGTACGGGTACTTGGCCGCCGCGCCGAGCGGCAGCATCAGTTCGTCGAGGAGCGACGCCACGCGTACAGCGAGTGCCCGCGCGCTGACGCGGCGGTCGCGACTGGTGATCGGCTCGCCGATCACCTCGGCGACGGTGAGGCGCGCCGGGAGGTGGGCCCCGGCGGACTGCGGGACGTAGCCCGCGTAGTACGTGAGGTAGCGATGCGCGCGCCCAGGACGCCGCACCGCGACGCCCTCGACGAGGCCGCTGCCCCCGACGACGGCGAGGCCGGGTTCGTCGGCGCCGGCGAGCACCGCGGCGAGCGACGACTTGCCCGAGCCGGTCGGTCCCATCAGCGCGAGGATGCCGCCGTGCGGCAGCGTGAACGACACGCCGTCGACGACGCGCTGGGCAGGGCTCCCGCGGCCGGAGCGGGCGATCGACAGATCTGAACAGTCGATCGCGACATCCGCGTCTCGTCGGCGAGCCATGTCCTCATCCTGCCGTGCCACCGGCGTCGACGCCAGCCGACGGGACCGGTTCAGGATCCCTCGTCGGCCAGCGCCTGGCGCTGCGCGTCGAGCTCGCGCAGGCGCAGCCGGATCGCGCGGCCCTCCTCGGAGTCCGCAGGCACCCGCTGGATCGCTCCGAGCAACTCGGTCTTCTCGCGGTCGAATCCGCGCATCACCAGGCGTCGCGCCAGATCGCTCGCCGAAGAGACGGCCTCGTCGTCGTTGAGAGCCGGGAAGTCTGCGGCGAGAAGCTCCGCGGCGAGCGACCGGTAGGGCTCCCGGACGGCGGCGACGGCATCCACCGCCCAACCGGGACGCTGCATCCCCGGAGCGTCGCGCACGGCGACGCGCACGGCGTCGAGAGCCGGATGACGGAACGGCAGGTCGAGCGCGCGTGCGACGAGCGACGGATCCATCCGATGGCCGAACTGCAGCATGCCCATCAGCGCGTCGCGCTCGATCCCGACATCGGGCGTACGCGGTAGGGCCGCGAGCGTGACGCGCAGAGCGCCGTCATCGACCGGCGTCTCCGCCGGTGCGGCGCCGGGCGCGGCGTCGCGTCGTCCGCCCCCGTTGCTCCGTCCCGCACGCTCGACCTCCCGCCGGACGTCCTCGGTGTCCATGCCGAGTCGTCGGGCGAGGACGCGCACGTACTCCGGCTGCAGGAGCGGGTCGCGCAGCTCCGCGACGACCGGCGCGGCCGTGCGCAGAGCGCCGACGCGGCCCTCGACGCTGCGCAGGTCGTAGCCCGAGATGCGCTGGTCGAGCACGAACTCGACCATCGGGACCTTCGTCTCGAGGAGCGCCCGTACGGCGCCGTCGCCGCGGGCGAGGCGCAGGTCACAGGGGTCGAGCCCTTCCGGTCCCGTGGCGACGTATGTCTGCGCGTTGAACCGCTTGGCATCGGCGAAGGCCCGAAGCGCCGCTTTCTGGCCGGCGGCATCGGGGTCGAAGGTGAAGACGACCTCGCCGGCCGTCGAATCGTCGCCCATCACTCGCCGGAGCACCGTGATGTGGTCGGAGCCGAACGCGGTGCCGCACGTCGCGATCGCGGTCGTGATCCCCGCGAGGTGGCACGCCATCACATCGGTGTAGCCCTCGACCACGACGACCTGGTGCTGCCGGGAGACCTCGCGCTTGGCGAGGTCGAGCCCGTAGAGCACCTGCGCCTTCTTGTAGATCGTCGTCTCGGGCGTGTTCAGGTACTTGGGGCCGTTGTCGTCTTCGAAGAGCTTGCGCGCGCCGAACCCGATCACCTGCCCTGTGACGTCGCGGATCGGCCACACCACGCGGCCGCGGAAGCGGTCGTAGACACCGCGCTGCCCCTGCGAGACGAGACCCGCAGACGAGAGCTCCTCGTCGGTGAAGCCCTGGGCGCGCAGCGCCTTGGTCATGCCTTCCCAGCCCTTGGGCGCGAATCCGACACCGAAGTGGGCCGCCGCGCCCGCGTCGAAGCCGCGCTGACCGAGGAAGCGCCGCGCGGTGTCGGCTTCCGGCGTCATGAGCTGCGATCGGAAGAACTCCGCCGCTGCCGCGTTCGCGGCGTACAGGCGCGCGCGGCCGGTGTGCTCGGGGGCGGCGCCGCCGTCCTCGTAGTGCAGCGCGTAGCCGATGCGACCGGCCAGCCGCTCGACGGCCTCGGTGAATGTCACGTGGTCCATCGCGCGCAGGAAAGAGTACACGTCGCCGGACTCGCCGCAGCCGAAGCAGTGGTAGAAACCCGCCTGCGGGCGCACGTTGAAGCTCGGGCTGCGCTCGTCGTGGAACGGGCACAGGCCCTTCATCGAGCCCACGCCGGCGGACTTGAGGGCAACCCGCTCCCCGATGATGTCGGCGATGTTCGTGCGCGCCTTGACCTCGTCGACGTCCGCCTGGCGGATGCGCCCCGCCATCAGCGCGCCTCGGAAGTGCGGAAGGCGCGGGAAGCCGTGTCCATGGGCCGTGCACCAGGTGCCCAGACGCCGACGGATGCGGCATCCACCGGCCCCACGAGCGACCCGTGCCATGCGATGGCGAGCTGATCGGTGAGGCTCGCGACCTGGTCGACGACGACACGACGGCGCGCAGCATCCGTCTCGGCTGCCGCGAAGTCCTCCGCGTGGAGCGCGTCGAGCGCGTCGGGGTGCTCCCAGAGGGCCGTCGCGAGGCGCTTGAGGACGCGACGCTGCTCCTTGTACAGGTCTTTGCGCCCCTCGATCGACACGACAGCGGCGCCGATGATGCCCTTGAGCACCGCCATCTCGGCCTCGACGATGCGGGGCACGATGAGGTGCCCGCGATACCGGGTCAGCACCGACGACGCATACGACTCGCGCGTCGCCGTCGTCGCGGCACGCGCGAAGCGGCCGATGAGGTCGGACGTGAGATTCTTGAGCCGCGCGAGCGCCGAGCGGGTGCCGTCGAAGGAATCGATCCACTCGGGCATGCGGGTGAGCCGGAACAGGGCGTCCTCGAGCTCGTCGCGGGCGAAGTCGAAACCCACCCACGACTGGATCGCGGTGAGCAGCCATTCGTGCTCGCGCGGATCGACCAGCCGCGCCGGGTCGAGGTAGCCGTTGACCACGGCGTCTTCGAAGTCGTGGACCGAGTAGGCGATGTCGTCGGAGAGGTCCATGACCTCGGCCTCGATGCAGCGGAGTCGGCCCGGTGCACCGGCGCGGATCCAGCGGAACACCTCTTCGTCTTCGGGGTAGACGCCGAACTTGAGTCGGCCACCGGGGTCGGGCAGCGGGTGATCGGCCGTCCACGGGTACTTGCAGGCGGCGTCGAGGCTCGCCCGTGTGAGGTTCAGACCGAAGCTGCGTCCGTCGGCGTCGACCACCTTGGGCTCGAGCCGCGTGAGGATGCGCAGGGTCTGCGCGTTGCCCTCGAAACCGCCGACATCCTCGGCCCATTCGTTCATGGCACGTTCGCCGTTGTGGCCGAAGGGCGGGTGGCCGAGGTCGTGGCTGAGGCAGGCGGTGTCGACGACGTCGGCGGCGAGGTCGAGCGCGGTCGCCAGTTCTCGACCGACCTGTGCGACTTCGAGCGAATGGGTCAGGCGGTTGCGTGCGAAGTCCGCGGGGCTCGCGGGGCTCAGCACCTGGGTCTTCGCGGCGAGGCGGCGCAGAGCTGCCGAGTGCAGCACGCGCGCGCGGTCGCGCGCGAAGTCGCCGCGCTGCGACCGGTGGCGCTCGGCGTGGAAGCGGGCGGCGTCGGCGTCGTCGTAACCACCGGGTCGATCGGACGCCCCCCGATCGAGGTCACCCGCCACTGTGGTCGAGTTCCGCTTCGGCGATGGCGGTGGTGGCCTCGACGCTC
>DATEOM010000432.1:0-3316 GCA_035274105.1 Microbacterium sp. | reverse complement strand
ACGGTCGTGCGACCTCGCACGCGGGTCGCGAGGGCCCAGCGCCCGCCCCAGAACTCCTGGCTCTGCGTCGCGAGCATGTGCCGCGCCGCGTCGGCGACCGTCGCCGCGGGCGCGCTCAGACGGTGCGACCGGAGCCGCTCGCGCCGCAGGGTCGAGGCATCCACCCGCCCATCATGGCGCAGGCCGCGGACGCGCGGTGTCCGCGATGCCGGGTCACTCCGGCGCGTACTTGAACGAGAGCTGGATCCGCGAACGGAACAGCAGCCCGCCGTCGTCGCCGACGACGACGTCCTGCTTCGTCACCTCGGCGATGCGCAGATCGTGCAGCGATCCCGACGCGGTGCTGATGGCTTCTCGGGCGGCCTCCTCCCAGGACGAGGCACTCGTGCCGATGACGTCGATCACTCGGTAAACGCTCATCTTGACCCCTCATCGCTCGATGCGGACGATCCCATACTGATCCCGGTCGCCCCCGGATGGAAGGGGTGCGCCGGGAGCGGGGAACGGAAGAGCGGATGCCCCCTCCCCGGGGCATCCGCTCTCCTGTGTCATCGATTCAGGCGGGGCTCAGAACGGGTTCGGCGTCAGCGTGTACTTCGTCTGCAGGTACTCGTGGATGCCTTCGGCGCCGCCCTCGCGGCCGAGGCCCGACATCTTCCAGCCGCCGAACGGAGCGGCGGCGTTGGAGACGACGCCCATGTTGAGCCCCATCATGCCGGTCTCGAGCCGCTCGATCATGCGCTGGCCGCGGGCGAGGTTCTCGGTGAACACGTACGAGACGAGACCGTACTCGGTGTCGTTGGCGAGGCGGACCGCGTCGTCCTCCGTGTCGAACGGGACGATCGCGAGCACCGGTCCGAAGATCTCCTCGCGGAGGATCTCCGATCCCGCCTGCACGTCGGTCACGACCGTGGGCTCGTAGAACGTGCCGGGGCCCTCGACCTCGCTGCCGCCGGTAGCGACCTTCGCGCCGCGGGCGACCGCATCCTGCACGAGCTGCGCCGCCTTCGCGACGGCGCGGTCGTCGATGAGCGGGCCGATCACGACGCCGTCCTCGGTGCCGCGGCCGATCTTGAAGCCGTTGACGCGCTCGGTGACGCGACGCGCGAACTCGTCGGCGACCGAGCGGTGCACGATGAAGCGGTTGGCGGCGGTGCAGGCCTGGCCGATGTTGCGGAACTTGGCCGCGATCGCGCCGTCGACCGCCTTGTCGAGGTCCGCGTCGTCGAACACGACGAACGGCGCGTTGCCGCCGAGCTCCATCGACGTGCGCAGCACGCCCTGCGAGGCCTGCTCGAGCAGGCGCTGGCCGACCTGCGTCGACCCGGTGAACGAGAGCTTGCGCAGCCGCGGGTCGCGGATGATCGGCTCCGACACGGCGCCCGACGTCGAGGTCGTGAAGACGTTGACGACACCGGCCGGCACGCCCGCGTCCTCGAGGAGCTTCGCGAACGCGAGGGTGGTGAGCGGGGTGAGCTCGGCGGGCTTGATGACCACGGTGCAGCCCGCGGCGAGCGCGGGTGCGATCTTGCGGGTCGCCATCGCGAGCGGGAAGTTCCACGGCGTGATGAGGAAGCACGGGCCGACCGGGTGCTGCGACACGATCATGCGGCCGGTGCCCTCGGGGTTCGCGCCGTAGCGGCCCTGCACGCGCACGGTCTCCTCGCTGAACCAGCGCAGGAACTCGCCGCCGTACGCGACCTCGCCGCGGGCCTCGGCGAGCGGCTTGCCCATCTCGATCGTCATCAGCAGCGCGAAGTCCTCCTTGCGCTCCTGCAGCAGATCGAACGCGCGCCGCAGGATCTCGGCCCGCTCCCGCGCCGGCGTCGCCGCCCACGCCGGGAACGCCTCCGACGCCGCGTCGAGGGCCGCCTTGCCGTCCTCGGGCGAGGCGTTGGCGATCTCCTTCACGACGTCGCCGTTGGACGGGTCGTAGACCTTCAGCGTCTTGCCGCCGGCGGCTGCACGCCACTGGCCGCCGATGAACAGCCCGTCGGGGATGGACGCCAGCAGTTCGGACTCACGGGTTTCGGTGATCGTCGTGGTCACGAGGACTCCCTTGTCGGTTCCGGATGCCGCGGGGCGCGGCATCCGCTTCTGTCGATGTCTACCGGGCAATTCTGCCCGCCGCCGCCGGAGCGGCCGATATACGTGATGTACAGCTGCGGAGACGCATTCGCCACCGCGGTGAGACTCAGCCCGCGACCGGCGCGGGCTCGCGCTGGGGCAGGAACGCCTGGGCCAGGAACGTCGCGAGTTCGTCGGTCGCGGTGAGCGGAAGCACCGCGGCGACGTACTGGTCGGGCCGCACCACGACGACGACGCCGTCGCGCGACAGGCCGCGCTGTTCGAAGATGTCGTCGGTGGTCCACGCGCTCGGCGCGGCCGCGAACACCTTCTCCCAGTCGGTGAGCGCGAGGGGTCCGGTCTTCGGCAGGAACAGCTCGGGGACGCGCGCGATGTCGACGTCCTCGTGCGGCTGCTGGTACACGACCTTGACGTCGAACACGGCGTCGACGTCGGCGCCCTCGGGCGTGAAGCGCTCGACCGGCGACTCGGGCGACGCCATGAACGCGGCCCAGTCTGCGAGCGCGGATGTCTCGCCCGCCGCGGGCGCGTCGGCGAAGGCGTAGATCCGCCACCGTCCGTCGGCCTTGGCGTGGTGGCCCAGGTGGATGGCGTTGCCGTCGCAGACGCGCACGACCTCCACCGACTTGAAGCGCTTGCCCAGCGGGAAGCCCTCGGCGAGCGCCTGGTGCGCAGCATCCGTCACGATCGTCGACTCGCCGTACTGCGTCATGAAGCCCGACGGGAACTCGGCGGTGCCCAGGTAGAAGGTCGCCAGCTCCTGCGGGTCGGAGATCTCTTCGGGCTTGCGGGCCATCAGCGCCGACCACTCGCGGTCGAAGTCGATGAGCTGCTGGGCGACCGGCTGACGCTCGGCCGAGTAGGTCGACAGCAGCGACGCGGGGCTGAGGCCGGTGAGCACGTGGCCGAGCTTCCAGCCGAGGTTGAAGCCGTCCTGCATCGAGACGTTCATGCCCTGACCGGCCTTGGCGCTGTGCGTGTGGCACGCATCGCCGGTGAGGAAGACGCGGGGGTCGTGGCCCTGGTCGATGTCGACGTCGTCGAACTTGTCGGTGACGCGGTGGCCAACCTCGTACACGCTGTGCCACGCGACCTGCTTCACGTCGAGCGTGTACGGGTGCAGGATGTCGTTCGCCTTGGCGATGACGGCCTCGATCGGCGTCTGGCGCACCCGGTGGTCGTCGTCGGCGGCGACCTCGCCGAGGTCGACGTAGACCCGGCTCAGGTA
>DATEOM010000431.1:0-2727 GCA_035274105.1 Microbacterium sp. | reverse complement strand
GCCGATCGCGCGGCGCTCGCCGACCTGGCGGCGGCGCACGTCGCGGCGGGCCTCGACGTGCGTCGCCTCGCGCTCCGCGAGCTTCGGGGCATCGAGCCGCTGATCGGGCCGGCCGTCACCAGCGCCTACCGGGTCGAGGGGGATCATCGTGTCGACCCGCGTGCATTCGGTCGCGCGCTCGTGGGCGCGCTGCGGGCGCTGCAACCGGGTGCGCCCCTCGCGAGCGCCGTCGAGAGTGTCGGCGCAGCCTCGGCGGAGGGGAGACGCCTGCGCATCGCCGACGGCGGCATCGTCGTCGCATCCGAGGTCATCGTCGCCACCGGCGCGCACGCGACGGGGCTGGATCGGGTGCGCGAGCACCTCGACGGCCTCCTCCGCCCGGTGTACGGCGACATCCTGCGCGCGCGGGTGCCCGCATCCCTCCGACCGCTGCTCACCACGACCGTGCGCGGGTCGGTCGAGGGCCGCCCGGTCTATCTGATCCCGCGGCAGGACGGCACCGTCGTGATCGGGGCGACGGAGCGCGAGCACGGCGACTGCGCCGTCTCGGTGGGCGGCGTGCACGGACTGCTGCGCGACGCCCGGGAGATCGTCCCGGCGCTCGACGAGCTCACCCTGATCGAGACGACCGCCCGGGCGCGTCCCGGAACGCCCGACAACATGCCGCTCGTCGGCAGGCTCGCGCCGGGGCTCTCGGTCGCGACCGGCACCTACCGCAGCGGCGTGCTGCTGGCACCACTGGTCGCCCGGCTCTGCGTACGTCTGATGGACGGCGACCCGCTCGACGAATGGCCGCAACTGAGGCCCGACCGCTTCACCACCGCGTCCCGCATCCGCGCGGGCGCCCCACCCATGGAAGAGGAGACGTGATGGAGCTCGACGTCAACGGAGCGACGATGGCGCTCGATCCCGACGCGACGATCGCCGATCTGGTGACCGCCCTGACCGGGCGGGCGCTCGACCTGCGCGGAGGGGCCCGCGACGGCGCGCCGCTCGGCATCGCGGTCGCCGTCGGCGCGTCCGTCGTGCCGAGGGCGCGGTGGAGCGGGCACCGGCTGTCGCCCGGTGATCGCGTCGAAGTCCTCACCGCGGCGCAGGGAGGCTGAGATGCCCTCGACGTCGACCCTCACCGCGCCGGCGGATCCGTTCGTCGTCGCCGGGGTGGAGCTGCGCTCGCGCCTCATCATGGGCACCGGCGGCGCGAGTGGCCATCAGGTGCTCGGTGATGCGCTGGATGCCGCGGGCGCCGATCTCGCGACCGTCGCGGTGCGGCGGTTCGACCCGGCGACGCGCGGATCGCTCCTCGACCTGCTGGTCCAGCGCGGGATCAGGCTCCTGCCCAACACCGCCGGATGCCGGACCGCACGTGAGGCGGTGACCACGGCGGAGCTCGCCCGCGAGGCGTTCGAGACCGACTGGGTCAAGCTCGAGGTGGTGTCGGACGACCGGACGCTCCTTCCCGACGCCCTCGATCTCGTCGAGGCCACGGCGGAGCTCGTCGACCGCGGGTTCACGGTCTTCGCCTACACGAACGACGATCCCGCGCTCGCGCTCCGACTCGAGCACCTCGGCGCGGCGGCCGTGATGCCGCTCGGTGCGCCGATCGGCACGGGGCTCGGCATCCTGAACCCCCACAACATCGAGCTGATCGCCGCGCGGGCGTCCGTGCCGATCGTGCTCGACGCCGGCATCGGCACCGCCTCCGACGCCGCCCTGGCCATGGAGCTCGGCTGCGACGCCGTACTGCTGGCGACCGCGGTGACCCGGGCGCAGGATCCCGTCTCGATGGCGACGGCCTTCCGCCACGCGGTGCTCGCGGGGTGGCTCGCGGCGAGGTCGGGTCGCATTCCGCGACGCCGGCACGCACTGGCCTCCACCGCCGACGAGGGAAGGGCCGAGCTGTGATGCCTCTCGTCGCGCCGGTGCCCGCGCTGGACGACGAGGAGCGCGAGCGGTACTCGCGGACCGTCATGGTCCCCGAGATCGGCGACGAGGGCCAGCGCCGGCTGAGGGCCGCGAGGGTGCTGGTGATCGGCGCGGGGGGCCTCGGCGGCCCCACGCTGCTCGGGCTCGCGTGCGCGGGCGTAGGCGTGCTCGGCGTCGTGGACGCAGACCGCGTCGATCTCGGCAATCTGCAGCGGCAGTTCCTCCATCGCGTGCGCGACATCGGCCGGCGCAAGACGCGATCCGCCGCCCGAGCGGTGCGTGCCCTGAACCCGGGGGTCGAGGTGCGCGAGCACGCGGTGCGTCTCACGCCCGAGAACGCCCCCGACCTCTTCGCCGACTATGACGTCGTGGTGGACGGCTCCGACAACTTCGCCACCCGCTACCTCGTGGCCGACGCCTCGGCGGCTCGCGGCATCCCGTGCGTGTGGGGATCGGTGCTGAGGTTCGAGGGCCAGGTCGCGGTCTTCTGGCCGCCCCACGGACCGGGGTACAGGGATCTGTACCCCGACGCGCCGGCGGAGGCTCCCACGTGCGCCTCGGCCGGGGTGTTCGGCCCCCTCTGCGCGCTCGTCGGCGCGCAGCTCACAGCCGAGGTGGTGAAGCTGGTCACGGGCGTCGGCCGGACCCTCCTCGGCCGTGTCGCCGTGATCGACGCGCTCGGCGCCGAATGGCGCTCGATCGCGATCGCCGGGCCCGGACCGGAGGCGACGGATGCAACGCCGCGCGATGACGCGCAGCGCCGCGGAGCGCCGGCCGCGAACTGCACGGCAGCGCGCTCCA
>DATEOM010000430.1:0-3533 GCA_035274105.1 Microbacterium sp. | reverse complement strand
TCGCTTCACACGCGAGGGGTCGGTGGTTCGATTCCACCCGCGCCCACCACTTCCAACTCGTTGATTCCAAACGGCCTGAATCGGCATCCCACGCTGGTTATCGAACCCTGCCCGCGCGTTCGCTGCAACATCGTGAATGCGACTCCCCCCTCGGCCCTGGTCGACCTCAGTCGCACTTGTCTGTCAGCTTTTCAATGGCGCGACTTCTCCAGAGCAAGTAGTCATCCACATACACGCGGCCTTTCGCCTTCTGCGACACGTAGAAGACATCCTTGAAGCCGTAAGAGGCAACTTCACCAATCAAGTCGTCGCCCCTGGCCGGGTCGGAGCCACCATACCACTCGAGCAGGAAATACCCCTTGGCACCATCTGCCAGGAAATAGTCGCAACCCCTGACTCGAAGTACGACGGTCGCCTCTTCTAGGCTGTCTGCTCTGACAGGGTCTCGGCCAGACAGGGTGATGGCACCACCAGCGCCAGCGCCCCAAGCGTCCTTCCCCTCGGTGGACACCCAAAACCGGCCATTGATGGACAGCTGAAAACCGGCCATTTCGAGTAGCGGCTCGAGGCGTTGACGCCGACGAGGAACGCGGGGTTCCTACGCGGCATGAGCAACGTCTTGGCTGACGACAAACATCACCAAATTGTGGCGCTGGGGCGATTGGGATGGTCGCTGCGGCGCATCGAGCGGACGACCGGTGTCCGGCGCGAAACGATCAGCGGCTATCTCAAGGCGGCCGGCATCGTGGTGCCGGGCCGTGGACGCCGCGCCTCACCAGCGAAACCGGCCATTTCCACCACCGCGGTGTCCACCGATTCTGGTGGAGCAAATCCGGCCATTTCCGAGGCGGTGTCCACCGACTCGGCGACGGCGAAAGCGGCCACCAAGGCGGAGGTGTCCACCGACTCGATACCGCTTCAGCGTCCGAGTCGTGCGCCGAGTGCGAGCGCGTGCGAGCCGTATCGAGCACTGATCGCCGAGGCACTCGGCCGGGGCCGCAACGCCATGGCCATCTGGCAGGACCTCGTCGACGATCACGGCTTCACCGCTCGGTATGCGAGCGTGCGCCGCTTTGTCGTGACGCTCCGCGGGACGTCGTCGCCGGAGGCGCGCGTCGTGATCACTACCGCCCCTGGCGAGGAAGCCCAGGTCGATTACGGCGATGGTCCGATGGTCCGTCATCCAGAGACGGGCAAGTATCGGCGCACGCGGCTCTTCGTCCTGACCCTCGGCTACTCACGCAAAGCGGTCCGCTTGCTGGTGTGGCAGTCGAGCACGCAGATCTGGGCCGAGCTCCACGAGCGCGCCTTTCGTCGGCTCGGCGGCACGGTCCGCGTCATCGTCCTCGACAATCTCAAAGAAGGCGTCCTCACGCCGGACATCTACGATCCCGCGCTCAATCCCCTGTACCGCGACGTGCTCGCGCACTATGGCGTCGTCGGATTGCCGTGCCGCGTCGGTGATCCCGATCGCAAGGGCAAAGTCGAAGCCGGCGTCGGCCACGCCAAGAAGACGCCGTTACGCGGCCTCCGCTTCGAATCGCTGGAGGAGGCGCAGGCGTATCTCGATCGCTGGGAAGCCCACTGGGCCGACACGCGCGTCCACGGCACGACGAAGCGTCAGGTCGCCGCCATGTTTGCTGAGGAGCGACCCGCCCTCGGCCCACTCCCACTCGAGCCGTTTCGCTATTACCGCTTCGGCGTCCGCACCGTGCACCTCGATGGCTGCGTGGAGGTCGAGGCCGCGTACTACGGCACCCCGCCTGGCTGGATCGGACGGCGCGTCAACGTGCAGTGGAACGACCTCTTCGTCCGCCTGCTCGATCCCACGACCGGTCAGCTCCTGCGCGAGCATGTCCGTGCCCCGCGCGGCTGGCATCGGATCGCCGACGCGGATCGCCCGCGCCGCACGCCACCGAAGACCCTCGCGCTCCTCGCAACGGCGATGCGCATCGGTCCCTCTGTCAGCACCATCTGCGATCACATTCACTGCCACGACGGAGAAGCCGGCGTCCGTCGCATCCTCGGGGTGCTGTCGCTGGCAAAGAAACACGGCCCTGCGGTCATCGAAGATGCCGCGAAAGCCGCGCTCGATCTCGGCGTGCCGACGTATCGCTTTCTCCGGCGCTATCTCGAACGGCGGCCACCGGTGCCGCTGACCCTCAAGCAGGTCGATCCCCTCATTCGGCAGCTCACCCTCTATCGCGATCTCATCGATCGCACAGGAGACACGCGATGAATCTCGTCGAACTCGATCGGGCGCTCCGACAACTGCGGCTCTCTGGGATGGCCGCCGTCTTGGAAACACGGCTCCGACAGGCGCAGACCGAGAAGCTGGCGCCCCTCGACTTGGTGTCCGCGCTGGTGGCCGACGAACTCCGCCGCCGGCAGGACCGCCTGCTCGAACGCCGACACAAGCTCGCGCGCTTCCGTGACCCCGAGCGCTCGCTCGATACCTTTGATTTCGATTTCAACAAAAAGATGAATCGCGCGCTCGTCTACGAACTCGCCACCGCACGCTTTATCGCCCAGCGCGAGGACGTCCTCTTCCTCGGCCCGCCCGGCAGCGGCAAGAGCCACTTGGCACAAGCGATCGGCCGCGCCGCCATTCTGCAGGGCTACCGCGTCGTGTATCGCGAGGCCCACACACTGCTCGAGGAGCTCGCGGAGGCGACGCTCGCGGGCACGCGCAAGGATTATCTCGCGGAGCTGGCGACCGTACCGCTGCTGATCATCGATGACCTCGGCATGCGCAAGCTCGTGCACACGGCGGCCGAAGATCTCCTCGAGCTGATTATGCGCCGCTACGAACGTGCGTCGACGCTGCTGACGTCGAACCGTCCGGTAGATGATTGGGGCAAGCTCCTCGGAGACACGGCCGCCGTCACCGCGCTACTCGATCGCCTGCTGCATCACGCGCATGTGCTGAAGTGCGGACCACGGAGCTGGCGAACGAAGGTCCACACCGATTTGCAGTCCGGGGACAGCGTGCGGTAGAACTCACTGGCCTCGATCCGCTCAACGGAAATGGCCGGTTTTGAGGTGTCGACTAATGGCCGGTTTTGCCCTGTCCACCGAGGAATTCGACAGTACAAGGTCGAGCTGATTGATCGTTGCATCTGAGACCTTGGCGTTCGCCTTCGCGATCAAGACCACTCGAATCAGGTTCTCCAATTCATGTGGTTTGCCATGCTCGTAGACAGCGATCGCAACTGTGACCGTCTTCTTCTTCCCCTCTTCGTTCAGGCACGACACCTTGACGTCGCGCTCCATGTCCTCGAGATCGACGAGATACTCCCTGTGCAGTTGCTCGACGAGGCTCTGCAGCACGCGCTCCTCGGGCTTGTCGGGCTTTAGCTCGCCCGTGAGTGGGCAAACCAGAATGTCTTGTGGGATGAGTTCACCAGCTTCGTCGTCAGGATCCCTCTCCTCGTCAGGGCTCGGCTCTACGGATGTGGCGGAGTCAAGGTCTTCCTCGGGCTGGTCTGCTTGCGGTTTCTTTACCGACTTTCGTTTAGCCAACGTCTCCCCTT
>DATEOM010000429.1:0-4460 GCA_035274105.1 Microbacterium sp. | reverse complement strand
CCTCCGGCTGGAGTTCGTCGCCGGCGCGTTCGCGGGCGAGGCAGTGCCGCTGCAGCCCGACCGGCCGGTGTCGGTGGGGCGCGAGACCGGCGGCGACGTCGTGGTCGCCGACCCGCACCTCGCGCCCCGCCATGTCACGATCACCGCGACCGGCGGGTATGCCGCTGATGGCAGCTTCCAGCCGCTCTCCGCGCTCATCGAGCCCGGCGACCCGTCCGCTCAGGTGCTCGTCAACGGCCAGCCGGCCGAGGGCGCGGCGCGCATCGTGCCCGCCGACCTCGTGCAGCTCGGCAGCAGCGTGGTGCGCATCGGCATGGCGCCGGCGTCGGACGCCGACATCACCGTCGACGAGCTCGGCGCACGCGCGTTCAACCGGCCCTCGCGCATCCGCACCCCGTCGGCGACGCCGGTGGTCCAGCTTCCCGGTGACAAGCCCGCCGAGGCCGACGCCTCGCCCCTGCCGTGGCTGTCGGCCATCGTGCCGATCGTGCTGGGCGTGACCCTCGCGATCGTCTTCCAGCGGCCGATCATGCTCATCATGGCGGCGGCGTCGCCGGTGATGGTCGTCGGCTCGTTCATGGCGAACAAGCGCCTGGCGCGGCGCAAGGGGGAGCGCACCGAGGGGGAGTGGGTGGCCGACATCGCGGCCGCCCGCACGCGCCTCGCCGACCTCGTGCGCTCGCAGCGACTCGACGCCTGGTACCGGGCGCTCGATCCGGTGCTCATCCGCGACATCGCCACGCGGCCGCTCGCTCGGCTGTGGGAGCGCCGGCGCAGCGACGAGGACGCACTCCGCGTTCGCGTGGGCGTCGCCGACGTGCCCCTCGACGTCCGTTTCGAGGGCGGCCCGCAGAAGGAGCGCACCGCCGAGCGGCGCGTCGGCACCTCGCCCTCGCCGGTGTCGGTCGACCTCTCCGCCGGCCCGCTCGCGATCTCGGGTCCCGCCGATGTCGCCGGGGGCATCGCCCGGTCCATCGTGACCGGGCTCGCGACCCTGCGCTCGCCGCGCGACCTGCATCTCATGGTGCTGTGCGACCGCGAGCAGGACGCGGAGTGGTCGTGGGTGCAGTGGCTGCCGCACGTGCAGCCCGGTGCGGGACCGGTGGCCCTGATCGGCAACACCGATCTCACCCGCCGCGAGCGGCTGCGCGAGGCCGGTGCGCTGCTCGAGGCGCGCATGCGCACCGGCGGGGACCGCCGTGCCGACGCGCAGCTGATCGTCGTCGTCGACGGGGCGCGCCGCTACCGCATGCTCCCGGGCATGGTGACGATCCTCGAGAAGGGCGCGCAGTTCGGCATCCACGTCATCGCGATCGACTCGGACCGCACGCGACTGCCCGAGGAGGCGGCATCCGTCATCACCGTCGACGGAGCCGACCCGCTGCTCGGTCGCGTCGAGACCGCCGAGGAGTACTTCGCGCCGGTGCTCGTGGACCAGGTCACCACCGCCTACGCGGAGGACGTCGCCCGGGCGCTGTGCCCCATCGAGCACGTCCGGGGCGTGGGCGACGACGCGACCCTGCCGTCCAGCGTGCGCTACACCGAGCTCATGGGCGTCGACCTCGAGGACGCCCGGCCCATCGCCGAGCAGTGGCAGCTGGTGCCGCGGCAGTCGTACGTCGTCATCGGCGCCGGCACCGAGGGCGAGTTCGCGATCGACATCGCCGCCGACGGCCCGCACGCACTGGTCGCCGGCACGACCGGCTCGGGCAAGTCCGAGTTCCTGCAGACGCTCGTCGTCTCGCTCGCGCTCGCCAACCGTCCCGACGCGCTCAACTTCGTGCTCATCGACTACAAGGGCGGGTCGGCCTTCGCCGACTGCGCGCGCCTGCCCCACACCGTCGGCATGGTGACGAACCTCGACGCCCGCGAGACCGAGCGCGCCCTCGCCTCGCTCGACGCGGAGCTCAAGCGGCGCGAGCGGGTGCTGCGCGACGACATCGGCGCGAAGGACGTCGACGCCGCGTGGGACAAGGATCCGGATGCTGCGGCCCGGCTCGGTCTCGCACGCCTCATGATCGTCGTGGACGAGTTCGCGGAGCTGAAGACGGAGCTTCCGGACTTCATCAACGGCCTCGTGCGCATCGCGCGCGTCGGCCGCTCGCTGGGCGTCAACCTCGTGCTGGCGACGCAGCGGCCCTCGGGCGTCATCACGCCCGAGATGCAGTCCAACATCAACCTGCGCGTGGCCCTGCGCGTGACCGACCGCGGCGACTCGGCGGACGTCATCGGCACGCCCGACGCCGCGCTCATCCCCGCCGGGTCCCCGGGCCGCGGCTATGTCCGCGCCGGGCTGGACGCCTCGCCGATCGCGTTCCAGACGGCCCGGGTGGCCGCCCTCCGCGTCGGCCACCAGCGCTCCGCGCGCGTGCTGCCGCCGGTGGCGAAGGTGGGGTGGCAGACGCTCGGCCTTCCGCCGCGGTTCCCCGCGGCGGCAGAGGCGGGCGTGCACCGCCCCGACCAGGACGACACCGACCTGCGTGCGCTCGTGCAGCTGGCGACGCAGGCGGCCGCGCTCCTCGAGATCGCGAAGAGCCCGTCGCCGTGGCTCATGCCGCTTCCCGAGGTGCTGCCGCTCGACCGGTTCGACGAGAACGCCGCGCCCGAGGGCGCCGTGGTGCTGGGCCTCGCCGACGTGCCCGCGCAGCAGCGGCAGGAGCCGCTGCTGTGGAGCATCCACGACGACTCGCACCTGCTCCTCTTCGGCGGCAGCCGCTCCGGCCGCACGACGGCGCTGCGCACCATCGTGTCGCAGGCGATCCTCCGCTTCACCCCGGCCGACCTCCATCTGTACGTCGTGGACTACGGCAACGGCGCGCTGCTGCCGCTGGCGGCCGACCCGCACACCGGGGCGGTGGTCACCCCGCAGGACGCCGAGCGACTGCCGCGCCTGCTCGGCCGCCTCGGCGGCGAGCTCTCGCGCCGGCAGAGCGTGCTCGCGCAGGCCGCGGTCGGCAGCATCGCCGAGCAGCGCCGGCAGGCGTCGCCGCGCGACGCCCTCGCGTACGCCGTCGTGGTGATCGACGGCTGGGAGCGCCTGGCCGCGTCGATGACGCCCGACGAGATGCTCGCCATCCGCGACCAGGTGATGCGCCTGCTGCGCGAGGGCCCCGCGGTCGGCATCCGTGTGGTCGTCACCGCCGATCGCGCGGTGTCGTCGGACAAGATCGCGGGCTTCATCGACACGCAGTACGCGCTGCCGATGCGTGACGTCAACGACTACCGCGCCGCCGGCATCATGGTCCGCGACATCGCGCCCGAGATGCCGCCCGGCCGGGTGCTGTTCGGGCCGGCCGGGGCCGAGGGCCAGATCGCGGTGCTGTCGGCCGACACGAGCGGCGAGGCGCAGAACGGCGGACTGCGCGGCACCGTCGAGCACGTCGCCGCGCACTTCGCCCGGTTCCCGCAGCTCGCGGAACTGCCGGTGCCGCTGCGGGTCGACCCGCTTCCCTCCCACATCGGGCTGTCCCGCGCCTACGGGCTGCCGATCGCGGCGCCCGACATGCCCGAGGCGCCGATCGTGGGCGTCGGCGGCGACACGCTGTCGCGCTTCACGCTCGACTGGCCGGGAACGGGCGGGTTCGTCGTGGTCGGCGATCGCCGCAGCGGCAAGACCGACACGCTGGCTCTCCTCGCGCACCAGCTCGCCTGGGCCGGCCAGCGCGTGGTCGTGGTCGCCGCCGCGGGCTCCGTGCTCGCCGAGGTCGCGGCATCCCACGGCACCCCCGTCCTCTCGACCGCCTCGGATGCGGCGCAGATCGAGGCCGTGCTGGCGGGTGACGAGGTGCTCACCGCGGTGATCGACGACGCGGAGTCGATCCGCGACTCGTCGCTGGAGCGCGCGTTCGTGGCGGCGCGGGCACGTCTGCGATTCGTGGTCTCGATCGGCGCGGACGCGGCGGGGACGGCGGTGTCGGGTCCCGTCTCGGACGCCAAGCGCGGCCGCGCGGGGATCGTGCTGTCGCCGCCGACGTCGATCATCGGCACGCAGGTATTCGGCGCACAGCTGCCGCGCCACCTCGTGGGCCGGGGCGGCCCCGGCAGCGGCGTGCTGTTCCTCGGCGGCGAGTACCGCGCCGTGCAGGTGCCGGACCTTCGCGTATGAGCGGGGGCGAGAGGATGCTGCGGACCCGCCCGCAGCCGGAGCGATTACTGTGGAACCCGGCCCGCCGTGTGTCGGACACCGCCGGGCCGCCGCTCTCGCGATCTCGAGGATCTCGCCCATGACCACCCACTGCCGCTTCTGCGGCGAGGCCGTCCGGCCGAACACGATGTTCTGTCCCGCATGCGGCCAGATCATCGTCGGCGACGCCCCGCGCCCGCAGAGCGCGCCCCCGTTCCCGACCACGGGCGGGCGCCGGCAGGATGCCCCGGCCACCGCGGGGACGCCGGTCGAACTGCCACCTGTGCCGCTGCCGGACGTGCCCGACTGGGCGCGCCCGGTCGCGCCACCGCCCGAG
>DATEOM010000428.1:0-2356 GCA_035274105.1 Microbacterium sp. | reverse complement strand
GAGCCGGCGTCGGGCGCCGAGCCGTCGGCGCCGGCCGACACGGGCGCCGCCGGCACGCAGCCCGCCGGGGAAGTGACATCCGTCCTCGTCGCCGAGTCCGAAGACGTGCTGGCGTGGCAGGACCGCTGGTACGACAACTTCTGCAGCAGCGCCGTCGTGGCGATGGGCGACGAGAACTGCATCGCCATCGCGATGGACGGCGTCGAACTCGCGCAGGACGCACCGGCGCGCATCGACGCCGACGCGCCGGAAGGCGAGCTCGGCGAGGAGCTGCGCGCGGCGGCCACAGGGGTCGCGGCGGCGGGGGAGGCGTTCGTCGCCGCGAGCTGCGAGACGATGTCGAGCGAATGCATCGCCGAGACCGACGACTTCACCGACGCCATGAGGATGTACGGCGACGTCGTCGCCGAGGTGGTCGCGGCGAGCTGACGCTGACACGCCGTACCCGGGAGCGGGCTGCGATCGATCGATCGCGGCCCGCTCTTCGTCGTGCCGGCACCGCGCCGGGCGCGCGACGGGCGGCGGGGCGCAGCATCCGTCCCTCTCGATTGCACGCGGGTTGCACGGTGCAATCGACCGCTCGGCCGGCTGTTGCACGCCAATAGCTTGCTCAACCATGAACACGACCACACACCGCTCACGCCGCGGCCGCCTCGCTCTCGCGGGCGCCGCCCTCACGGCCTCGTCGGCGCTCGCGCTGACCGGCTGCATGTCTTTCACCGTCGGCACGCCGCAGGCCGGCGGAGCCGAGTCCGGCGGGGGTGTCGGCTTCGACGACATCCAGTCCGCGACGATCCAGATCGAGGCCGTCGGCACCTTCGTCTCGCCCGAGATGGGCGGCTACGAGGCGGCCGGCCGAGGCTCGGGCTTCCTCATCAGCGACGACGGCCTCGCCGTCACCAACAACCACGTCGTCGTCGGCGCCGGCACCCTCAAGGTGTGGCGCGGCGGCGACACATCCGAGACGCTCAACGCCAAGGTGCTGGGCTCGTCGGAGTGCCTCGACCTGGCGGTCATCCAGCTGCAGGAAGACGACTACCCCTACTTCTCGTGGCACAAGGGCGACATCACGACGGCCACGGACGTGTACGCGGCGGGCTTCCCCCTGGGCGACCCCGAGTTCACCATGACCCGCGGCATCGTCTCGAAGGCCGACACCTCGGTCGACACGCCGTGGGCGTCGCTCGACCACGTGATCGAGCACGACGCGCGCATCCGCGGCGGCAATTCGGGCGGCCCGCTCGTCGACGCCGAGGGCAAGCTCATCGGCGTCAACTACGCCGGCAACGACCTGCACGACCAGAATCTCGCGATCCACCGCGACGAGGTGCAGGGGGTGCTCGACCAGCTCGCCGCCGGCGAGAGCGTGCTGAGCCTCGGCATCAACGGGACCGGCCTCATGACCGAGGAGGGCGAGGGACTGGGCATCTGGGTCAACTCGGTCGCGTCGGGATCGGCGGCCGACAAGGCGGGCGTCGAGCCCGGCGACCTCATCACCAAGATGGAGGGCGTGAGCGTCGGCACCGACGGCACGATGGCCGACTACTGCGACGTGCTGCGCACGCATGGCCAGGATGCCACCCTCGGCGTGGAGCTCTACCGGCCCGCCGACGGCATCTACTACACCGGCCAGTTCAACGGCGAGCCCGTCGAAGGCGTCTCGGTGGCCGGCCAGGCCGGCGCGAGCTCGGGCGGCTCGGGCGGCTCGTCGGGCGGGAACGCCAGCGCCGCGGCGGACTTCGTGTCGGTCGTCGACGACACCGGCAGCGTGACCGTCGACGTGCCCGAGGCGTGGTCGAGCATCGACACCAGCGTCTACACCGACCCGCGCGGCGGCCAGTGGGCCCGCATCGACGCCTCGACCGACGTCCGCGCATTCGCGAGCGGCTGGTCGGTGCCCGGAGTGTCGGTGGTGGCGGCGCCGGCGGCGACCGCGACCATCCAGCCCGAGGAGTGGCTGCAGATGACCGCCGACTATCTGACACAGTCCGGCTGCACCTCGCAGGCGATCGACGAGTACGCGGACGACCTCCACTCGGGCGTCTTCCAGTACTGGACCGGCTGCGGCGAGACCGCCGCGGACTACCTCATGCTCGCCGCCTACTCCAACGACGGCCAGTACCTGATCGTGCTGTCGGTCACGGCCCTCAGCGAGGACGACTTCACCGCGATCGACCGCGCCCTGGGGAGCTTCCAGGCGGCGTTCTGACACCTCGCTCGACACGAGAGCGGATGCTGCGGCACACGGTGTGCCGCAGCATCCGCTCTTCGTCATCACAGGGGATTGCACCAACGTTGCACGAGCCGCGCGACTCATCCGCCGAGGGGCGCGGGTTCGTACCTTGGCGTCATGGGA
>DATEOM010000427.1:0-5244 GCA_035274105.1 Microbacterium sp. | reverse complement strand
GCGAAATCCTACGAGCCCGTCGGTGCCGGTGGGCCGTGGCGCGACCCGAAGTCGGTGGGCCGTGGCGCGACCCGAAGTCCGTGAGACGACAATCGGCCGCCGAGATCACGGGGTTTCCCCGAGGTCTCGGCGGCCGACTGTGGTCTCACTCCGAGGGGAGAGCGGTCACGCCATGAGCGGGATCGCCCCCACCAGCACGCCGACCGCCAGCATCGCGAGCGAGACGATCGTGGCGCGCCACAGCACCTTCTTGTGGTGATCGCCGAGGTTGACGCTCGCGAGCGACACCAGCAGCAGGATCGCCGGCACGAGCGGGCTCTGCAGGTGGACAGGCTGGCCGGTGATCGAGGCGCGCGCCATCTCGACGGGAGCGATGCCGAAGTGCTCGGCGCTCTGTGCGAGCACGGGGAGGATGCCGTAGTAGAAGGCGTCGTTCGACATGAAGAACGTGAACGGAATCGACAGGATGCCGGTGATCACGGCGAGGAACGGACCGAGCGACGCCGGGATCACGGTCGTGATCCAGGTGGCCATCGCGTCGACCATGCCGGTGCCGTTCAGCACGCCGACCAGCACGCCGGCCGCGAGGACCATCGACACGACGCCGACGATGCTCGGGGCGTGCGCGACGATCTCGTCTGCCTGGCCCTTGAGCTTCGGAAAGTTGACGACCAGCGCGATCGCGGCGCCGACCATGAAGACGTACGCGAGCGGGAAGATGTCGAGCACCAGCAGCACCATGACGGCGAGCGTCAGCGCCAGGTTGAACCAGATCAGCTTCGGCCGCAGCGTCGCGCGGTTCGGGTCGAGCATGGTGTCGGCCATCGCGGTGTCTTCGCGGTCGACGACCGCCGTGGCGGCGGGAACGCCGCCGCGGCCGCCCGCGAGGGTCACGATGTTGCCGGTGCGCAGCGTCGCGCGGGCGCCCGGCTTCGAGTCGGAACCGCGGAAGATGCGGGGTCCGGCCGGCGAGCCGCCGTCGCCGAGGCGCGAGGTGTCGACGCTGCCGATGCGCTTGCGCTCCGAGAGGCCGAGGAACCACGCGAAGGTCAGCGCGATCACGATGCCGGCGGCGAGCGACGGCAGCATCGGCACGAAGATGTCGGTGGGCTGTAGCCCGAGCGCCGTCGCCGCGCGCACCGTCGGTCCGCCCCACGGCACGATGTTGAGCGTGCCGTTCATGAGGCCGGCGACGCACGTGAGCACGACAGGGCTCATGCCCAGACGCAGGTAGATCGGCAGCATCGCCGACGTCGTGATGATGAAGGTCGTCGACCCGTCGCCGTCGAGCGACACCGCTCCGGCGAGGAGCGCCGTTCCGAGCACGACCTTCGCCGGGTCGTCGCCGAGCAGCCGTGTGATCGCCCGGATGAGCGGGTCGAACAGGCCGACGTCGATCATGATGCCGAAGTACATGATCGCGAACATCAGCAGGGCGGCCGTCGGGGCCATGCTGCCGATCGCGTCGATGATCATGTCGCCGAGGCCCAGCCCCGCGCCGGCGAACAGGCCGAACAGCGTGGGCACGATGATGAGCGCGACCATCGGGGTGAGGCGCCGCGTCATGATGAGTGCCATGAAGACGAGGACCATCGTGAAGCCGAGGGCCACCAGCACCCATTCGGGCGGGACGAAGGCCGTCGCGTAGCCGTCGTCGGCCTCGGCGGCCTGGAGGAGGAGCGGTGCTGCCGCGTTCATGTCGACTCCTTCGTCGTAAGGTGCGTCAGGTCTCGCGCACCGGTCGGGGTGCGTTCGAGAGAGGCTAGGGCGCGGCAGGGCTCTGACGCGCGGTAAGTCGCATTCCCTCACGTTGTGCGCGTAGCGTGTGTTCTGCGCATTCTGCTCATGCGCCCGATCACACGCCCGGGAGGTGGCATGCGTTTCGCGACACGGCTGCTGCTGGTGCAGCTGGCGACGGTCACCGCCGTCGTCGCCGTGTGCGCGCTCGTCTTCGGATGGCTGGGGGTGCGCCAGCTGCGCGCGGAGTCCGAGGCCGCCGCCCTCAACATCGCCCGCACCGTCGCCGAAGACCCCGACGTGAAGTCGGTGGTCGCCGAGTTCTCGGCGGATCCGGGAACTCCGGATGCTGCGGACCTCCGCAACGGTCCCCTGCAGCAGATCGCCACCGACGTGGCCGACCGCACGGACGCGCTGTTCGTCGTGATCACCGATGATCACGGCATCCGTCTCGCCCACCCGAATCAGGACCTACTCGGGCAGGTCGTCTCGACGCCGTTCGCCGAGGTGCTCGAGGGCAACGAGGTGGTCGACTGGGAGGTCGGCACGCTCGGCGAGTCCGCGCGGGCGAAGGTGCCGATCTACGCCGAGGTCGCCGGCCCGCCGGTGGGTGAGGTCAGCGTCGGCTTCGAGCGGGCGAGCGTCTTCGACGATCTGCCCACCCTCCTCGCGACGATCGCCGTCGCCGCGCTCGGCGGGGTGGCCCTGGCGACGCTCGCGACCCTGCTGCTGCGGCGGCGGTTCGAGCGCCTGACCCTCGGGCTCCAGCCCGAGGAGCTCGTCGCACTCGTGCAGAACCAGGCCGCGGTGCTCGAGGGCGTCGGCGACGGCGTCGTCGCCCTGGACCCCGACGGCGTCGTCCGCGTCTGCAACGAGGCGGCCGAACGGATGCTGCGCCTCGATGATCCCGTCGGCCGCCGGTTCGACGACCTGGCGTTGCCGGAAGAGGTGGTCCGGGCTGTCCGGGAAGGCGCCACCGCGGTGGAGGCCGTGGTCGGAGACCGCGTGCTCTACCTCGACGCCCGTCCGGTGCGACGCGACGCCCGCGCGCTCGGCCAGATCGTGGTGGTGCGCGACCGGACCGATGTCGAAGCACTCGCCGGGCGGCTCGAGACGGTGCGCGCCATGACCGAGGCGCTGCGCGTACAGCGGCACGAGTTCGCGAACCGCCTGCACGTCGCCTCAGGACTGATCGACGCGCAGCGCGTCGACGAAGCGCGCGCGTTCCTCGGCGATCTCACCGAGCGCGGCGCGGTCGACTTCGCCGTCGCCGGCCTCGAGCGCGTTCCCGACGCGTTCCTGCAGTCGCTCCTCGGCGCGACGGGCGCGGCCGCGCGCGAACGCGGTGTGACGGTGCGCATCTCCGACGACACCCTGCTGCTGAGCGAGGTGGCACTCCCCGAGGATGTGGCCGCGATCCTCGGCAACCTCGTGGGCAACGCGGTCACCGCCGCCGTCGCCGGCGACGAACCCCGCTGGGTCGAGATCGCGCTGCTCGGCGACGGCGACGAACTCGTGGTCACCGTCGCTGACTCCGGCGGGGGCGTCCGTCCGACCGGGAGCGACCCGTTCGGTCGCACCGGCGCACGCGAGGCCGACCCGAGCCGCGGCGACGCCGTACACGGACACGGCTTCGGTCTGCCGCTTTCGCGAGACCTCGCGCGTCGACACGGCGGCGACGTCTGGCTGATCGATCCGGGCGGCGACGGCGCGGGCGCGGTGTTCGGGGCGCGTCTGCCCGGCGCGCTGCGTCGTGACACCGCCAACCCCCGGGAGGAGAACGAATGACCCCGCCCATCCGCGTGCTCGTCGTGGACGACGACTTCCGCGTCGCCGGTCTGCACCGCGACGTCGTCGCGTCCCGCCCGGGCTTCAGCGCTCTCGACCCTGTCCATTCGCTCGGCGTCGCGCGGCAGGCCGTGCGCACCCAGGCTCCCGATCTGCTGCTCGTCGACGCCTTCCTGCCCGACGGCGACGGCGTCGAGTTCGTCGCCGCCGCGGCCGTGGACGCGTTCGTGCTGTCGGCGGCGACGGATGCTGCGACCGTGCGCCGCGCGCTGCGCGCCGGCGCGCTCGCCTACCTGACCAAGCCGTTCGATGCCCGGGTTCTCGCCGAACGCCTCGACCGCTACGCGCGCATGCGCAACCTGCTCGCCACCGACCGCCCGCTCGAGCAGGACCAGATCGACCGCGCCCTGACGATCCTGCACGGCGCCGCCGAGCCGGCGACCGTGGCACGTTCGGCGACGGAGCAGCTGATCCTCGAGGGCCTCGGCGACGACGAGGCCTCCGCGGCCGAGGTCGCCGACCGGGTGGGCATCTCGCGGGCGACGGCCCAGCGCCATCTCGCCACGCTTGCCGCCCGCGGCCAGGTCGAGGTTCGGCTGCGCTACGGCACCACAGGCAGGCCCGAGCACCGGTATATCGCCGCCCGCCGCTGAGAGCTGCACGCTCGCTCCCTCACCGGCTTCGCCTCGGCGCGACGCCCGGCGGCAGCATCCGGACGCCGGGCGGCAGCATCCGTCATCCGCGCAGCAGGGCGCGCAGCGAGTCGATCGTGTCGGCCTCAGCCGGGCGTTTGTCGGGGCGATAGCCCTTGACGCGCGCGAAGCGCAGGGCGACGCCGCCCGGGTATCGCGTCGAGCGCTGCACGCCGTCGATCGCGATCTCGACCACCGTCTCGGGCCGCACGTGCACGGCGTACGCCGAGCGGTGCGTCTCGATGGTCGGAAAGTGCTCGGTCTGCCACCGCAGCGTCGCATCGGTGAGACCTTTGAACGTCTTGCCCACCATCACGAACCCGCCCGGCTCTCCGAACTCGCCGTCAGGGTCCAGCGCTCCGAGGTGCAGGTTCGACAGCTGGCCGGTGCGTCGGCCCGAACCCCACTCCACCGCAAGCACGACGAGGTCGTAGGTCAGCACGGGTTTGACCTTGAGCCAGCTCTTGCCGCGGCGCCCGGCCGCGTACGGAGCGTCGATGGCCTTCACCATGACGCCCTCGTGCCCGGCGGCGAGCGCTTCGCGGGAGAACTCCTCGGCGCGCGCGGGATCGGCCGTGACGATGCCCGGCATGCGCGCGTCGCCCGCGACCTCTTCGAGGACGCCGAGGCGCGTCGCCAGCGGCTCGTCGATGAGATCGCGGCCGTCGACGTGCAGGATGTCGAAGAACCACGGCCGCAGCACGACGGCCTGCGTCGACTCGGCCCCGAACGCGTCGACGGTCTCGGTTCCGAAGCGCGCCATGGTGTCTTGGAACGGGCGGGGGCCGCCGTCCTCATCGAGCGACAGCGTCTCGCCGTCGAGGATCACGCGCTGGGCAGGGAGCGCGCGGACGACGTCGACGATCTCGGGGACCCGGTGGGTGACCTCGGCGAGGCTGCGCGTGTAGACGTGCACCTCGTCGCCGTCGCGGTGCACCTGGATGCGCGCGCCGTCGAGCTTCCACTCCACCGCCGCAGGACCGACCCGCTCGAGCGCCTCGCCCGGGGTCTCCGCCGTCTGCGCGAG
>DATEOM010000426.1:0-5507 GCA_035274105.1 Microbacterium sp. | reverse complement strand
GGCTGGGTCGTCGCCGGCGGGGTCGTCGCCGGAGCCGCCGCCAGCGGGGCGGACGCCGCGGGTGCGGCGGCCTCCGTCGGTGCTGCGCCGTCGGCAGGGTGGTAGGCCTCGAGAACGGGCCACCACGCCTTGTCGACGGAGTTCCGGTCGATCTTGAACTGTTCGTACAGCTCCTCGACGAGCCACTCGTTGGCTCCGAACTCTCCCTCGTTCGAAACCCCGACGCCCGTCACCTGGCTCGACACGCTGAATCGCCTGCTTTCATCGGTGAAGTTCTGGGATGCGCGGGGGGCGCGAGAACGCCCTCACACACGACGGTTAAGCCTAGCCCAGTCTGCGCAGGCCGTTCCGGCCCCGGGCGTTCAGGAACCTGAAAGAACCCGCAGGATTATCCGCACAGGAACTGTCACTAACCTTGGCGGTCATGGAGTTCTACGGCGAAACACCCGACGTCGACCTGACCTACTCTGACGTCTTCCTCGTCCCGCGGCGTTCGGCGATCACGAGCCGCCTCGATGTCGATCTCGCTCCGGGCGACGGCACGACGGCCACCCTCCCGCTCGTCTCGGCGAACATGAACTCCGTCACGGGCGCCCGCCTCGCGGCCACGCTCGCCCGTCGCGGCGGCCTCGGAGTGCTCCCGCAGGACATGCCGCTGCAGGAGCTCGACGCCGCGATCCGCTGGGTGAAGGCGCAGCCGGTGTCGTGGGACACCCCGCTCGTGCTCCCGCCGGACGCGACGGTCGCCGACGCGGCGCGGCTCCTCCCCGCCACCGAGGGCCACGGCATCGTCGTCGCCGATGCCCACCCGGCAGCGGGCACCGCCGGTCACGTGGACGCCGACGACATCCTCGGCATCGTGCCGGCGACGCGCCTGGGCACCGCCCTGCCCGACGCACGCCTGGGCGACCTCGCACGCGGGCGCGCAGCATCCGTCGACGCCGAAGACATCGAAAGCGCCCGCCACGCGTTCGACGTGATCGTCGCCGCCGAGGCCGAGACGGTGTGCGTGCTGCATCACGGGCACCTGGTCGGCACCCTCTCCCGTCGCAGCGCGCTGCGCTCGACGCTGTACCGGCCCGCCGTCGACGCGTCCGGCCGGCTCATCGTCGCCGCGGCGGTCGGCATCAACGGCGACGTCGCGGCGAAGGCGAAGGCGCTCGCCGGCGCGGGTGTCGACGTGCTCGTCGTCGACACCGCGCACGGCCACCAGGAGGGCATGCTCCGGGCGCTCCGGACCGTCGCCGACCTCGACCTCGGCATCCCGATCGCGGCGGGCAACATCGTCAGCGCCGAGGGCGTGCACGACCTCGTCACCGCCGGCGCCACGATCCTCAAGGTCGGCGTGGGCCCCGGCGCCATGTGCACGACGCGCATGATGACCGCGGTGGGCCGCCCGCAGTTCTCCGCCGTGCTCGAGACCGCCGAGGCCGCGCGTTTCATGGGCGCACACGTCTGGGCGGACGGCGGCGTGCGGTACCCGCGCGACGTGGCGCTGGCGCTCGCGGCGGGCGCGGCATCCGTCATGATCGGCTCGTGGTTCGCGGGAACCATCGAGGCGCCGGGCGAGCTGCAGGTCGACGACGCCGGCCGCGCGTACAAGGAGTCGTGGGGCATGGCCTCGACGAAGGCCGTGCACGAGCGCTTCGGCCGGCTCGACCCGTACGAGCTCGCACGCAAGGAGCTGTTCGCCGAGGGCATCTCGTCGTCGAAAATCTACCTCGACCCGCTCCGCCCGGGTCTCGAGGACCTGCTCGACATGATCACGTCGGGCGTGCGGTCCTCGTTCACCTACGCCGGCGCCGCCACGGTCCCCGAGTTCCACGATCGCGCCCGCGTCGGCCTGCAGTCGGCGGCCGGCTACGACGAGGGCAAGGCGCTGCCGGTCAGCTGGTAGAGCTGAACGGATGACGGATGCCGCGGGCCGCGGCATCCGTCTCCGTCATCGTTCTCGGCGGCTGCCGACGGCGTCCGCGCTCTTGCCGTCGTCGCCGTCGTCGTCGTCGTGCTGCTCGCGGATGCGCCGGCCCTCCTCGACGTCCTTGCGCTCCTTCTCCTCGGCCTTATCGCTCTTGCGGGTGTCGCGCGGCGGCAGCTGGATGTCCTCCTCGGCGGCGATGCCGGCCTGCAGCTGGCGGCCCCGCTCCAGCTCGGCGTCGAACTCCGCGCCGAACAGCAGCGCGATGTTGGCAATCCACAGCCACAGCAGGAACACGATGACGCCGGCCAGAGACCCGTAGGTGCGGTCGTAGTTCGAGAAGTTCGCGACGTACAGTCCGAACAGCACCGACGCGACGACGAGCGTGAGGATCGCGAGGAGGGACCCGAGGCTGATCCACCGGAACTTCGGCTGCTTCGCGTTCGGTGTCGCGTAGTAGAGGATCGCGACCATCAGCACCACGATGAATGCGAGCACCGGCCACTTCACGATCGACCAGACGGTCGTCGCCACCTCGCCGAGTCCGAGCGCCGCGCCGACGGCGTCGGCCACCGGCCCGGAGACGACGAGGATCACCAGGGCCACGACGATGAGCGCGATGCCCACCACCGTGATCAGCAGCTGTGCCGGCCGCAGCTTCCAGAACGGCCGTCCTTCGGGGATCTCGTACACCCGGTTCATGGCGCGGCTGAACGCCGCGACGTAGCCGGAGGCCGACCAGATCGCGAGCAGCAGGCCGAGGACGAGACCCCACCCCGCCGCGGACGAGTCCGCCAGCTGCTCGAGCGGGCCGCGCAGGGTGTCGGCCGTGTCGGGCGAGACGCCCTCGACGACGCCGAGGATGGCGTCGGTGGCCTGCCCGTTCCGTGCGATCAGGCCGAAGATCGAGAAGACGGCCACGAGGCCGGGGAAGATCGCGAGCACCGAGTAGTAGGTGAGCGCCGCCGCGATGTCGGTGCACTCGTCGGCGGAGAACTCGCGCGCCGTCTTCACGAAGACGTACTTCCACGAGCGCTTCTCGATCTCGCGAGGGCTGTCGGGTTTGTCGGGATGCTCCGGGCTCGGAGCGTTGCGGGGATCCGTCTGCCGGTCGGCGCTCGTATCGGTCATCCCGCCAGCGTGGGCGCTGCGGCAGCCGGGCGCGGAGGGGGTTGACAGGGCCGGGTGAACCGGATGCTGCGGCCCGCGGCATCCGTCATCGCCCAGGATCGGCGGGGAGACGCCTGACATAGAATGGTGCGCACGATGGACGACCCTCCTAGTTGCAGACAATCGCCCCACCGACCCTCCACCCCGATGAACGGGCCTGACCGCCGGTTGCAGCAAAGGGGGAGTGCGTGATGGATTACGTCATGTTGGGCGTGGGGCTTCTTCTCACAATCGGCACCGGCCTGTTCGTCGCGAGCGAGTTCGCGCTCGTGAACCTCGACCGGGCGGACCTCGAAGCCCGTCAGGCGGCGGGCGAGTCCCGCCTTTCGATGACGATCAGCGCGCTGCGCATCACCTCGACGCACCTCTCCAGCGCGCAGCTCGGCATCACGCTGACCACCCTGCTCACCGGTTACACGATGGAGCCGGCGATCTCGAACCTGCTCGCGCCGGTGTTCGACGCGTGGGGCATCCCGAGCGGCGTGTCACGCCCGCTCGCCGCCATCATCGGCGTCTCGATCGCGACGATCTTCTCGATGATCATCGGCGAGCTCGTGCCCAAGAACTTCGCGCTCGCCGTGCCACGGCAGACCGCCAAACTCGTCATGCCGTTCCAGGTCGCCTTCACGACGGTGTTCCGCCCGGCGATCGTCGTGCTCAACGGCAGCGCGAACGGCGTGCTCCGCTCCGTGGGCATCGAGCCCAAGGAGGAGCTGTCCGGCGCCCGCACTGCCGAGGAGCTGTCGAGCCTGGTGCGTCGTTCGGCGAGTGCCGGAGTGCTCGAGGAGGACACCGCGTCGCTCCTCGACCGCAGCCTCACCTTCGCCCGGCTCTCGGCGGCCGACGTCATGACGCCGCGCCCGAGCATCCATGCGCTCGCCGCCGACGACTCGGCCGAGGACGTCATCCAGCTCGCCCGCCGCACCGGTCACAGCCGGTTCCCGGTGTACGGCGAGGACATGGACGACATCACCGGCATCGTGCACCTCAAGGCGGCCGTCGGCGTGCCGCGCGAGCGCCGGGCGGATGTGCCGGCCGCGGCGCTCGCGACCGAGCCGCTGCGCTTCCCGGAGGCGGTGCACCTCGACGTCCTCGTCTCGGAGCTCCGTGCCCGCGGGTACCAGATGGCCGTGGTCGTCGACGAGTACGGCGGCACCGCCGGCGTCGTCACCCTCGAGGACCTGGTCGAGGAGATCGTCGGCGAGGTGCTCGACGAGCACGACCGCCGCCGCGCCGGCATCGTGCGGCTCGAGGACAGCGTCATCTTCCCGGGCGAGCTCCGGCCGGATGAAGTCCGCGACCGCACCGGCATCCGCATCCCGGAGGGCGACGTCTACGACACCGTCGGCGGCTACATCATGAGCGTGCTCGAGCGCATCCCCGCCGTCGGCGACAGCGTCGAGATCGAGGACGGCACCATAGAGGTGCAGCGCATGGACGGCCGCCGCGTCGACCGCGTGAAGTTCACGCCTACGCCGATGCCCCATGAGGACGCGAACGAGGGGGGTGATCGCCGATGAGCGACTGGGCTGGAATCGCCTGGCTGGTGGTGCTCCTCATCGCCAACGCCTTCTTCGTCGGCGCCGAGTTCGCCGTCATCTCGGCACGCCGCTCGCAGATCGAGCCGCTCGCCGAGAAGGGATCGCGCGCGGCCAAGACCGCGCTGTACGCGATGGAGCACGCGACGCTCATGCTGGCCACGAGTCAGCTCGGCATCACGATCTGCTCGCTCCTGATCCTGAACGTGTCGGAGCCCGCCATCCACCACCTGCTGGCCGAGCCGCTGGGGCTGACGGGCTGGTCGGAGGCGGTCGTCGACGGCGTCGCCTTCGCCGTCGCGCTGATCCTCGTGTCGTACCTGCACGTCGTGTTCGGCGAGATGGTGCCGAAGAACCTCGCGTTCTCGGTGCCCGATCGCGCCGTGCTCATGCTCGCGCCGCCGCTCGTGTGGGTGTCGAAGATCTTCCACCCGGTGATCGTGACGCTCAACTGGATCGCGAACCACGTCGTGCGGCTCTTCCGCGTCGAGCCGAAGGACGAGGCCGCCTCGACCTTCACGCTCGAAGAGGTGGCGACGATCGTCAACCAGTCCCGCATCGAGGGCGTGCTCCACGACACGTCGGGCACGGTGGCCGCGGCCGTCGAGTTCACCGACAAGAAGGCCGCCGACGTGGCCGTGCCGCTGTCGCAGCTCGTCACGCTTCCCGAGATCACGACGCCCGACGAGATCGAGCGGGCGGTCGCCAAGCACGGCTTCTCGCGCTACGTGATCGTCGATGAGGCGGGTCTGCCGCTCGGCTACGTGCACCTGAAGGACATCCTCCGGGCGGCCGAGGGACCGGATGCCGCGACCGACGTCGCGCTCCCGATCGCCACGAAGCGCATCCACCACATGGTGCCGGTGCTCGAGTCGACCGAT
>DATEOM010000425.1:0-8476 GCA_035274105.1 Microbacterium sp. | reverse complement strand
CATCTTCCGCACGCGCGAGTTCGAGCAGATGGAGATCGAGTACTTCGTGCCGCCCGCCGAGGCGCAGGAGTGGTTCGAGCACTGGGTCGACGAGTGCTGGGACTGGTTCGTCGGCCTCGGCATCGACCCCGACAACATGCGCCGGTTCGACGTGCCCGAAGAGGACCGCGCCCATTACTCCGACGGCACCATCGACGTCGAGTACCGCTTCGGCTTCGCCGGCAAGGAGTGGGGCGAGCTCATGGGCGTCGCCAACCGCACCGACTACGACCTGACCTCGCACTCGGAAGCGTCGGGCCAGTCGCTGACCTACTTCGACCAGGCCTCGGGCGAGAAGTACATCCCGTACGTCATCGAGCCCTCGTTCGGTCTCACCCGCGCGATGATGGCCTTCCTCGTCGACGCGTACCACGAGGAGGAGGCGCCGAACGCGAAGGGCGGCACCGACACCCGCACGGTGCTCAAGCTCGACCCGCGCCTGGCGCCCGTGAAGGTCGCGGTGCTCCCGCTGTCGCGCAACGAGCAGCTCTCGCCGATCGCCCGTGAGGTCGCGGAGCAGCTGCGCGGCGACTGGAACATCGACTTCGACGACGCCGGCGCCATCGGCCGCCGCTACCGCCGTCAGGACGAGATCGGCACGCCATTCTGCGTCACTGTCGACTTCGACTCTCTCGACGACCGCGCCGTCACCGTGCGCGACCGCGACACGATGGGCCAGGAGCGCGTTCCGCTCGACGCTCTGCACGACTACCTCGCAGAGCGCCTCAAGGGCGCCTGACCCGCAGGACCATGGATGCCTCGACCCGCCGGGTCGAGGCATCCATCGTCTGCGGGCGGGGGTGGGGCGTCTCGCGTCAGCGGGCGCGCGCGGTTCGCGCGGTCGATTCCTGCATGCGCGGTCGTTCGGGACGGGCGCGCACGCCGATTCCGGCAGCGCGAGCGGATCACGCCGGCGGTCTATCCGCGAGCGCGGTCGGTGCCTAACCTGCTGACATGACCAGGGACTATCGCGGAACCACCGCGCTCATCACCGGCGCGAGCTCGGGCCTGGGGGCCGAATACGCGACGCAGTTCGCCGCGCGCGGCGCGGACGTCGTGCTCGTCGCCCGCCGTGAGGACCGATTGCGCGAGCTCGCCGATCGCCTCGCCCGTGATCACGGCGTGCGGGCGACGCCGATCGCCCTCGACCTCACGCGGCCGGATGCCGCCGCGGCGCTCCGGCGCGAGCTCGACGAGCGGGGCATCCGCGTGCAGAGCCTCGTCAACAACGCCGGGTTCGGCATGAAGGGGTCGTTCGCTCAAGCGGATGCCGCGCGCATCGGCGAGATGGTGCAGGTCAACGTCTCGGCGCTCGTGGCCATCACGCGCGAGGTGCTTCCCGAGATGGTCGCCGACGGCCGCGGTGCGCTCATCGGCATCGCGAGCACCGGCGCCTACCAGCCCTGCCCGAACATGGCGGTCTACGGTGCGACGAAGGCCTTCGTGCTGAGCTTCACCGAAGCCCTCGCATACGAGACGAAGGGGTCGGGGCTGGGCGTGATCGCGATGAGCCCCGGCGCGACGCGCACCGAGTTCTTCGACGTCACCGGCGCCGATGCCGCCGTCGGCCGGTTCAAGACGCCGGCGCAGGTCGTCGAGCTGACCCTCCGCAAGCTCGACCGTGACGTCGTGCCGCCGAGCGCGGTCTCCGGCCGCGCCAATGCGGTCAGCGCCTGGGCGGCCGGGGTGATGCCGCGCCGCCTGACGCTGGCGGTGAGCGGCAGGGTCCTCAAGTAGCCCGAACCGCAAGGGAACGGCACAGTGCCCGGCCCCTCGCGGGACCGGGCGCTGTGCGACAGAAGGGGGTCAGCCGCCGATCGCGGCGGCGGCATCCTTCGCGGCGTTCTTCGCAGCGGTGCTCGCGTCGCCGGCTGCGGACAGTGCGTCGGCCCCCGCGGTCTTCAGGGCGAAGGCCTGCAGCAGCGTGGTGAGGTCGAGGCCGGTGAGGCCCTTCACCACCTCGGTGCCCTCGCCGAGCACGCGGCCGACGGTCTTCGTCATCTCGGACGCGCCGTCGGTCGACACGACCGTGAGCTTGTCGATCGAGGCGATCGGCTCGGCCGCGGCACGCACGATGTCGGGCAGGCGCGAGATGATCTCCTGCGCGAGCGCGGCCTCGCCGTACTTCTGCAGCGCGAGCGCCTTGGCATCGGTCGAGGCGGCCTCGGCGAGACCCTCGGCCTGGATCGCCGATGCCCGCGCCTCACCCTCGGCCTTGATGCCGGCGGCGAGCGCGACCTGCTTGTCGCGCTCGGCCTCACCCGCGAAGCGCACGGCGGCGGCCGACGCCTCGGCGTCCTGCACGGCGGCGACCTTGTTCGCCTCGGCGATCTTGGTGCGCTTGAACGCGTCGGCCTCGGTCGCGGCGTTGGCCGCGTCGCGGAGCGCCGTCGCGCGCTGCACCTCGGCGTACGCCTCGGCCTCGGCGGGCTTGCGGATCTCGATGTCGAGACGCTCCTGGGTGACGAGCGCCTGCTCGGTGAGCGCTTCGCGCTCCTGCACGGCGACGAGCTTGTCCTGCTCGGCGGTCGCGAGCTGGCCCGCGGCCTGCGCCTCGGCGTTCGCGCGGTCGGTCTCGGCCTTGATCGTGGCCTGCTTGAGGGCGAGCGCCTTCTGGCGCTCGGCGATCTGCTCGGACGCCTCGATGCGGGCGAACTCGCTGGCACGGGATGCCTCGGCCTCGCTGATCTCGGCCACCTGGCGCGCACGCGCGGCCTCGGCGCGACCGAGGTTGGCGAGGTAGTCGCTGCCGGGCGTCGAGATGTCGCTGATGTTGAGGAGGTCGACCTGCAGGCCCTGCTCGACGAGGTCGGCCTTGGTCTCGGCGACGACGCGGTCGGAGAGGCTCTTGCGGTCGGAGATGATCTGCTCGATGGTCATGTCGCCGACGATCGAGCGCAGCGACCCCTCCAGCGACTCCTTGATGATCTCGGTCAGCAGGTCCTGCTGCGAGAGGAAGCGCTGGGCCGCGCGACGCACCCCGTCTTCCGTGCCCGAGACCTTGAAGTTGATCGATGCCTTGATCGCGATCTTGATGCGGTTCTTGTCGACGCCCTCGACGGTGATGCCGATCTGACGCTGCTCGAGCGAGATCGAGAAGCCCTGCTGCAGGATCGGCCACACGAACGTGCGGCCGCCGATCACGACGCGCTGCCCGCTGCCGGTCTCGCCGGGGGCCGGGCGTCCGGCTCCGCGGCCGACGATGACGAGCGCCTCGTTCGGGGGCACGCGGCGGATGCGCCGCGCGATGAAGGTGATGAGCCCGAGCACCGCCACGACGAGCGCGATGGCGGCGATCACTTGGATGAGTTCGTTCGTCATGGACGACCTTTCTCGATGGATGCCGCGGCCCGGGGCTCCCGGCCCGGACCGCGGTGAGGATCTACTCCGCGACGACCTTGACGCGGGTGCCGGAGTGCTCGACGACGCGGATGCGCGCGCCCTCGGCGATGGGGGTGTCGGAGTACGCGAGCCGGCGCTCGACCTCGTGGGGACCGTCGAGGCTGACTTCGCCGCCCGCCGTCGTGATCCCGGATCGGGCGACTCCGCTCAGCCCCACCGCCGAGGCCGGAACGCCGTCCGAGCTCTTCGTGATCCGCTTCACGAGGATCACGGCGATGACGTACGCGACGACCGCCAGCACGGCGGCGAGCACATACGCCCAGACGGCGTCGAGGCCGTTCGTGGTGGTGAGGGCGCCGGACGCGCCGAACACGACCGCCGCGATGCCGAGGGCGGTGCCTGAGATGGCGCCGTCGCCGATGTCGAAGTGATCGAAGATGTCGCCGACGATGAGCGAGATCAGCAGCACGGCGAGGCCGACGCCTCCGACGATGAGGAACGGCAGCATGGTCAGTCTCCAGGCGAAGTGGGGCGGGCCGGGCGGGTCCTTCCACCCTAGCCAGCGGTTGAGACCTGGTGTCCACTCAGTGGGTCGGATGTGGATAACGGGCGTCGCGGGCGTGCCGGCGCAGCATCCATCTCCCGCGATCGTCAGCTCGACAGCGGCGGCGCCGGAGGGGCAGGGGAGTGACAGCGGCGCGGGCGCACTAGGGGTGACACCGAAAGGCGAATCCCCGTCGGCGTCGGCGTCGATGGTGGGATCGGCGGCGTCGGGGATCGGTGATTGGCTGGGGGAGTGGATCTGCGCGAATGTCGCCCGAGCGACGTCGAGGGGCTGACCGTGTTCCTGCGTGAGGTGGATCTGACGCTGAGCGGACTCGATGATCCGAGCGTTCGGCTGTGGGTGGGACGCGACGAGCACGACGTGATCGTCGGCAGCACGGGCTACGAGATCAGCGCGGACGGTCGGCACGCGCTGATCCGCAGCGTGGGGGTGTGTCCTTCGCTGCGGTCGCAGGGCAGCGGCACGGCATTGGCGCGCTTCGCCCTCGACCGCGCGGCCGACGAGGGCGCGACAACGGCCTGGCTGTTCAGCCGCCGCTCCGGGCCGTTCTGGCAGGGGCTGGGCTTCGCGTCCGCCGATCGCGACGAGCTCGCGCGAGCGCTCGCCGACACCCACCAGGTCCGGCTGTTCCAGCAGACCGGGCAGCTCGACCGCGAGGTCGCGTGGTCGAAGCGTCTCTCAAAACGGATATGAACGTCGTTCAAGTATACGAAGTTAGTGGTCTTGAAGTGTTGCCTAAATCGAAGTTGTGAACTACTATCGCAAAGTAGTAGATCGAGCTTGTGCCCACTTTCGTTCGGTCTTCCGTCGCACCCGTCTGGGTGCTGTTCAGCGGGAGCATCATGGGCAGGCAAGTCGACAGTGACGACGCGGCTTGGAGCGCGCTCGATCGGGTCGTCGCCGATATGCAGTCGACCCGGTCCGAAATCGCCCGGTTGCAGGCGGAGGAGCTGCGGCTGCTGACGGATGCTGCGGACATCGTCCGTGCCCGCGAGCAGGCACGACGGGCCACGGGCCGCAAGAGCCCGCACGATCTGCCGCTGCGGGAGGTGTCGGCCGAACTCGGCGCCGCGATGCGGCTCAGCGACCGCACGGTGCAGGCCCGGATGTCGGCGGCAAGTACGCTGTGCGACGGTTTCGGTGCCACGTTCACGGCTTTGGGCGCGGGGCGGATCGACCTGGCGCACGCGTCGGCGATCGTCGACGCCGGTGCGGTGATCGCCGATCCCGAGATGCGGGAGCAGTACGAACGGATCGTGCTGGAGGCGGCCGAGTTCGAGACGCCCCACCGGCTGCGCGCGATCGCGCGGGTGGTCGCTGCCCGTATCGACCCCGACCTCGCCGAGGAGCTGCGCCGGCGCGCGGTCGGGAGGCGTCATATCCGGGTCATCGATCTGGATGACGGTATGGCCCGGTTGCTCGCCGACCTGCCCGCCGTGCTCGCCCACGCGATCTACGACCGGCTGACACAGATGGCCGAAGCCGAGCGCGCGGCCGAACGCGAAGAAGCGGCGGCGGAAGCGCCACCTGCTGAGGGCGATGCGCGACCTGCTGAGGGCGGCGACGACGACGGGACCGAGCGAGGAGCGCAGGCTGCTCCGCAGCTCACCACCGGTCCGCAGGCTGATGTCCGGTCGCTGGACGAGCTGCGCGCCGACATCTTCGCCGACCTGGTTCTCACCGGCGCGCCCACCGGTCACGGGGAAGGCGACGCGCTCGCCGCGATCCGCGCCGAGGTGCAGATCACCGTTCCCGTGCTCACCGCCGCGGGCACCGGCAACGAGCCCGCGCTGCTCGCCGGGTACGGTCCGATCGACGCCGACACCGCGCGCGAGCTCGCGGCCGCCGTCGCCGGCTGGGATCGGGTGATGTATCACCCGCACAGCGGTATACCCCTCGCCGTCGACCGCTACCGATCCTCCGCGGGCCTCAAACGATTCCTCCGCGCCCGAGACGAACGATGCCGGTTCCCCGGCTGCCGTCGCCGACCGTCGAAATCCGACATCGACCACACCGTCGACCGCGCCCTGGGTGGCGAAACGGCCGACGACAATCTCGCCCACCTCTGTCGACGGCACCACACCCTCAAACACGCCACCGCGTGGCGCGTCCGTCAACTCGGCGACGGCATCCTCGAGTGGATCAGCCCCACCCAGCGCCGCTACCTCGACAAACCACTGGCCACAGTGCAGTTCGTCCCGTCCACCATCTTCGACAGGTACCTTGCCGTGCCCTACGACAGCCAGGCCCCCTTCTGATGGCCGGCCTGCGAAGCGCCGCTCATCGGCCACATCCGCGACGACCGGGTGGTCGCCGCTGCGGGCGGTCAGTCCGTGACGGTGTAGGTCGTGTCGCCGGTCTCGCCCGCGAGCACACGGCGGTAGTCCTCGGCGACGATCTCGCGGAGCACCGCGACGTCGACCTGGTCCAGGTCCTTGAGATACAGACAGCTGACGCCCGTCTCGTGCGGCCCGAGCTTGTCGAGGCGCTCGCCGTGCGCGGCGGTGCGCAGCGTGTACACCGTGGTGGACTCGCGCCGTGGGGAGAACGCCGCGATCGGTGCGTCGCCCTCGCTCCCCGCCGCAGAGCGGTAGTGGCACGACCCGAACCCGATGATGGTGCCCCAGAGCTCGGGCTCCCGGCCGGTGACCTCGCGCAGCAGGTCGATCATCCGGGCAGCGTCGCGCTGCCGCTTCGCCGGCCGCACGGCCGCGACGAACTCCTCGACGCTTCCTCCGGTCTTCTTCATCACGCGATCCCCGGATCAGCCCTTGGCTGCGGCCTTCATCGCGCGCTTGTGCTCGCGCACCTTCGTCAGCGACTCGGGCGAGACGATGTCGGCGACGCTGCGGAACGAGCCCTCGTCGCCGTACGCGCCGGCCGCCTCGCGCCAACCGGCGCCGGTGAAGCCGTACTGCTTGCCCAGCAGCGCGAGGAAGATCTTCGCCTTCTGCTCGCCGAATCCCGGGAGCGCCTTCAGCCGCTTCAGCACGGTCGCGCCGTCGGGCGCCGCGTCGGAATCCGCGGCGGGGCGCGTCCAGATCGCCGACGCATCGCCGCCCCAGTCCTGCTCGATCGCGGCGCACAGCGCCTGCACCCGCGCGGCCATCGACCCGGGGAACCGGTGCACGGCGGGCGTCGCCTTGAACAGCTCGGTGAACGCCTCGGGGTCGAAGCTCGCGAGGGCCGCGGCATCCAGCGTCCCCGCCCGCTCCGAGATCTTGAGCGGGCCCGCGAACGCCGTCTCCATGGCAACCTGCTGGTCGAGGAGCATGCCGATCAGCAGGGCGAGCGGGTCGTCGGTCAGCAGGCGGTCGGCGGCGTCGTCGCCCGTGATGTGGAGGCTCATTCGCCCAGTCTCCCACCGGCGGCCCGGGCGACGACACCTCGCCGATGGGAGGATGGATGCCGTGACCGACGCCGCCGAACCGTTTCAGGAACTCGTCGACCACGCCCGTCAGACGCGCGTGGTCGTGATCGGCGGCGGCATCGCCGGGCTCGTCGCCGCCTGGGAGTGCGCGAAGGTCGGCATGGCGGTGACGCTGGTGGAGGCATCGGATCGCCTCGGCGGCATCATCGGGTCCGCCCGCATCGCGGGACTCGACCTCGAGACCGGGGTGACGTGCTGGTCCTCGCGGGGCGGCGCGGTGCGCGGACTCGTCGACGAGGTGCTCCCGGGTGCCGCGATCGTGCGCCCGCGCGACGACCGCGAGTGGATCGCGGGCCTGCCGAAGGGCGCCGCCGCGCCGCTGCCCGAGGAGCAGGTGCTCGGCATCCCGGCGAATCCGTGGGACGAGAGCGTCCGGCGCGTCATCGGCTGGGGCGGCACGTGGCGCGCGTACGTCGACCGCCTCCGCCCGCCGCTCACGATCGGCACTCAGCGCAGCCTCGGCCGCCTCGTGCACGGCCGGATGGGCGACAAGGTCCTGCACCGCCTCGTGGCGCCGCTCACGATCGATCGCTTCGGCGTCGATCCCGTCGACGTCGACGTCGAGGTCGTGGCCCCCGGGCTGAGCAACGCGCTCACCCGCACGGGGTGGCTGGGCGGCGCGGTCGCCGACGTGCGTGTCGACGCTCCCGGTTCCTCGATCGAGGGATTGGACGGGGGGATGCCGCAGCTCACGGCCGCGCTCGCCGACAGGCTCGCCGAGCGCGAGGTCGCGATCCACACCGGCTCACTGGCGACGGGTCTTTTCCGCAGCGACGGGCAGTGGACGGTCGCACTCGCGACGATCGCCTCCGATGAGGCAGCCGCACCCGAGAGACTGCGCGCCGATGCGGTGATCGTCGCGACCGAGGAAGGCTCCGCCCGCACGCTCCTGGCGGAGGCCCTCGGCTCGCCCCCGTTTGCAGACGTCCCGCCGGCGGGTATCGCCCGCGACGTCGTGACGCTCGTGGTGGACGCCCCCGAACTCGACGCCGCGCCGCGCGGCGTCCACGTCCACGCCGTCCCCGGCGCGCTGCGCGCGACCGGCCTGGTCCACGAGACCGCCCGGTGGGAGTGGCTCGCGCGGGAGGCGGGCCCCGGGC
>DATEOM010000424.1:0-2672 GCA_035274105.1 Microbacterium sp. | reverse complement strand
TCGAGCGGCGCCGGCTCGCCGTCGCGGTCTGAGCCCCGCGCCGTCGTTCGAGGCCGTGGGTAGAGTGTGCGGATGCCGGAACCGACGCCGACCGACCGCACGCTGCGGGCGCTGAGCGACTCGATCGGCGGCGCGCGGACGCGCCGCCCGGAGGACGCCACCGATCCGGCCGTCCCCGTCGCCGCGACGGTCGTCCTGCTGCGCGACGGCGTCGAAGGGCTCGAGGTGCTCCTGATCGAGCGGCCCGACCGCGGATCGTTCGCCGGCGCCTGGGTGTTCCCCGGCGGCAAGCTCGAAGACGCCGACCGCGGCGTCGACGACGAGCCCGAGGAGAGCGTCGCCCGTCGCGCCGGCGTGCGCGAGACGCACGAGGAGACCGGGCTCGCGCTCGACCCCGAGGCGCTCGTGACGCTGTCGTGCTGGGATCCGCCGCCCGGCCTCGCCCTGCGCATCCGCACCTGGTTCTTCGTAGCGACGGCGGCTGCCGGTGCGCTGACGCTGTCTGCCGACGAGGCCGTCGCCGCCGAGTGGATGCGACCCGCGGACGCGCTCGGCCGGCACGGCCGCGGCGGACTCACGCTGTACCCGCCGACCTGGGTGACGCTCCAGGGCCTCGTCGAGCACGCGGACGGGGAGTCCGTCGTGGGTGCGGCGCGCCTGGGCGGCGTCCAGCGCTTCGAGACCGTCGCGCGCCGCGGCGGCGAAGGACCCGTCCTCCTATGGCAGGGCGACGAGGAGTGGGAAGCGGACGCCGGGGGCGCAGCATCCGGTTCCCGTCACCGCCTCGAGATCGGCGCGCTGCCCTGGCGCTACCAGCGCACGGACTGAGACCGGACCTCAGGCTTCGAGGAGCCGCCGCACGTGCGCGCCGACGGCCGTCGTCTCGATGAGGAAGCCGTCGTGGCCGAAGTCGCTCGACAGCACGACGGCGCGGTCGCCGTCGAGGGTGTTGCGGATGCCGCGCGCGATGCGGTGCTGCCCGTCGATGGGGAAGAGCCGGTCGCTGTCGATGCCGAGGACGAGAGCCTTGGCGGTGACCAGCGCGAGTGCGTCCTCGACGCCACCGCGGTCGCGGCCGACGTCGTGCGAATTCATCGCCTCGACGAGCGTGATGTAGGAGTTCGCATCGAACCGCCGTGTGAACTTGTTGCCGTGGAAGTCGAGGTACGACTCCACGGCGAAGCGCCCGCCGTGCCCGAGGGGGCTCACGCCCGACTGCCACGTGCGCTGGAAGCGCTGGTTGAGCTCGGTGGGGGAGCGGTAGTTGAGCAGGGCCATGCGCCGCGCGAGCGCGAGGCCGCGGTTCGGCCCGTCGCCGTCGCCGGCGTCGTAGTACTCGCCGCCCTGGAACCGCGGGTCGATGCGGATCGCCTCGAGCTGCACCGAGTTCAGGGCGACCTGGTCGGCCGTGTTGACGGGCGGCGACGACAGGATGCCCACGCGCTCGACGCGATCGGGGAGCATGACCGACCACTCGAGCGCGTGCATGCCGCCCATCGATCCGCCCACGACGGCCGCCCAGACGTCGATGCCGAGTGCGTCGGCCAGGCGCACCTGCGCGGCGACCTGGTCGCGGATGGTGAGGTACGGGAAGCGCGACGCCCACTCGTAGCCGTCGGGGCCGATGGATGCCGGACCCGTCGACCCCTGGCAGCCGCCCAGCATGTTCGGGGCCACGATGAACCAGCGGTCGGTGTCGATCGGCGCGCCGGGGCCGACGATGTCGTCCCACCAGCCCGAGGTCGGATGCCCGGCCCCCGCAGGCCCGCGCACGTGGCTGTCACCGGTCAGCGCGTGCAGCACCAGGACGGCGTTGTCACGCGCGGAGTTGAGCTCGCCCCAGGTCTCGTACGCGAGGCGGTATGCGGGCAGCTCGCGGCCGCCCTCGGTGCGGAACGCCCCGAACGCCGCGAAGTGACGTTCGCCCAGCGGGTCGCCGTCGCGCCACGCGCCGGTCGCGGGAGGGCGGCCGAGCAGCAGGCGGGCGTCCGCCTCCGTCACGGGCGCGCTCGGCACCGTGTCTTCGGAGGTCTGCCAGTCCATTCGTCCATTCTCGCCTGCGCATGCGCGGTGACGCCGTCTGTTACACCGGGTGAGATGACGGATGCCTCGTCCCGGCGCGCGGCGCCGGGACGAGGCATCACCTGTCCTGAGGGGATCAGGCGCGAGCGGCCTCCGACACCCGGCGAGCCGCCGCGAGCGCCTGCTCGAGGTCGGCCTTGAGGTCGTCGATGTTCTCGAGGCCCACCGAGAGGCGCACGAGGCCCGGCGTGACACCGGTCGTGAGCTGCTGCTCGGGCGTGAGCTGCGAGTGCGTGGTCGACGCGGGGTGGATGACGAGCGAGCGCACGTCGCCGATGTTGGCGAGGTGGCTGAACAGGGTCAGCGAGTTGACGAACGCGCGTCCGGCCTCGACGCCCCCCTTGAGCTCGAACGACAGCACCGCACCGACGCCCTTGGGGGCGTAGGTGTTCGCCGCGGCGTACCACGGCGAGGTCGGCAGACCCGAGTAGTTGACCGAGGCGACGTCGGAGTGGTTCTCGAGCCACTCGGCGATCTCCTGCGCGTTCTGCACGTGGCGCTCGACGCGCAGCGACAGCGTCTCGATGCCCTGGATGAGCAGCCACGCGCTGTTCGGCGAGATGGCCGAGCCGAGGTCGCGCAGCAGCTGC
>DATEOM010000423.1:0-4219 GCA_035274105.1 Microbacterium sp. | reverse complement strand
CGTGAACGGGTGAGGATCACTCCCGTGCCGCGTGTCGGCGTCATCGTCGTCGCTGCCGGATCCGGCACCCGTCTGGGCGCCGGGGCGCCGAAGGCGTTCGTCGGCATCGACGGGAGCAGCATCCTGCGTCACGCCCTCGAGGGAGTGTTCGCCGCGCCCCTCGCGCAGGTCGTCATCGTCGCCCCTGCCGGGCGCGAGGGCGACGCGTCGAGCGAGGCGCTCGCCACCGCCGGAGACCGTCGAGACCTCGTGTCGGTGGTCGCCGGCGGTGAGACCCGCCAGGCCTCGGTGGCCGCGGGGCTCGCGGCCCTCTGGGCCGACGTCGAGGTCGTTCTCGTGCACGACGCGGCGCGCGCACTCACCCCCGCCGAGGTGTTCGAGCGCGTCATCGCCGCGGTCGACGGCGGCGCGGCGGGCGCCGTTCCCGTGCTTCCCGTGATCGACACGATCAAGCGGGTCGCGGGCGATGAGATCGTCGCCGCGGTCGACCGTGCGGAGCTCGCTGCCGCCCAGACGCCCCAGGGATTCCGGCGTGACGTGCTCGATGCGGCATATGCCGCCGCCGTCGCCGACTTCACCGACGACGCCGCCCTGGTGGCGGAGGCCGGGCATGCGGTCGCGGCCGTGCCGGGGCATCCACTCGCCTTCAAGATCACCACCGCCGCAGACCTCGACCGTGCGCGCCACCTGATCGCCGAGCCCGCACCGCACGCTGCCGCGCACCTCGGCAACGTGCCCGCGCTTCCGCGCGTCGGTGTCGGCACCGACGTGCACGCGTTCGGCGGCGAGGGCGCACTGTGGCTCGCGGGACTCGAATGGCCCGGCGAGGCGCCGCTGTCGGGGCACTCCGACGGCGACGCCGTCGCCCACGCGATCGTCGACGCGCTGCTCGCAGCCGCCGGGCTCGGTGACATCGGCACGCACTTCGGCACCGATCATCCCGAGTACGCCGGCGCGCACGCCGACGCGTTCCTCACGCGCACGGCCGCGATCCTCGGGGAGGCGGGCTGGCGCGTCGGCAACGTCTCGGTGCAGGTGCAGGCCAACCGCCCGCGGTTCTCCTCGCGCCGCATCGAGGCCGAGCGCGCGCTGTCGACAGCGCTCGGCGGTGCGCCGGTGTCGGTGTCGGCGACGACTACCGACGGCCTCGGGTTCACCGGCCGGGGAGAGGGTGTGTCCGTCTTCGCCGTCGCCCTTGTCGTGCCTGCCTGAGGGGGATCAGAGCGTGCGGGTCATGAAGACCGAGAACGGGTCGGGCACGTAGTCCCCGAACGGCCCGCAGGACACGAACCCCTCGCTCTCATAGAGGCGCTGTGCGGGTACGAAGTCCTCGGTGGTGCCGGTCTCGAGCCACAGGCTCGACATGCCGCGCTGCCGCGCGTCGTCGACGATGTGACGCAGCAGCGCACGGCCGACGCCGGCGCCGCGGAACCGGTCGTCCGCGCGCATGGACTTGATCTCGCCGCGGTCCGCGTCGATCGCCTTGAGCGCGCCGACGCCCGCCAGCTCCCCGTCGATCCACGCCGTCCAGACCGACAGGGACGGATGCCGCAGCGCATCGATGTCGAGCGCGTGCACGCTCTCGGGGGGAGAGGTGTCGTGCATGCCCGCGAGATGGAGGGCGATGAGACGCCGGGTGGCTTCGCCGGTCAGGTCGTCGAGGCGGATCTCAATGGTGCGCTGCATGTCGCGCCCAGTGTGCCACGTGCCGGTTTCGGCGGTGTTTCCAGCCCGGCGGCCCGGGTTCAGGCCTCGACGGCGTAGGGGGCGGGGTCGCGGGGCGAACGCGAGCCCCACGCGAGCAGCGCCAGGCCGGCGGCGAGCACCACGAGCCCGACGATCGCGAGCGCCGACAGCCGCTCGCCCAGCACCACGATGCCGAGCACGCTCGCGGTCAGCGGCTCGCCGAGGGTGAGCGTCGCCGCGGTCGCCGCGGTGAGCCCGCTCAGTCCCCACGTGAAGAGCACGTAGGCGACGGAGATCGTCGCAAGTCCCAGCCACAGCGCCATCACCACACCCGACGTCGTGCCGAGCCAGGCGAGATCGACGAAGGGGAGCGCGAACGCGCAGATCACGGCGGAGCTCGCGCCCATGGCGCCGACGACCGTGAAGGGGTCCCAGCCGTCGTCGAGCAGGCGCCGCTGCGCGTTGGCGATCACCGCGAACGAGGCGCCCGCGCCGATGGATCCGGCGAGGCCCAGCGGATCCGTGCCGCCGGCCGTGCCCGCCTCGCCGCCGAAGCCGAGCAGCACCACGCCGATCGTCGCGAGGGCGGTCGCACCCATCCACGTGGGTGTCGGCATCCGTCGCGTGAGAGCCCATTCCAGGAGGCCCGCGAGGATCGGGGCGGAGCCGAGGGCGACGACCGTGCCGACCGCGACGCCGTTGCGGGCCGTGCCCAGGAAGAACAGCGGCTGGTACAGCGCGAGACACGCGCCCGTCAGCACCATGAGCAGCACGGGACGCAGGCCCCAGCGGGGACGCACCGTACCCGCCGGAAGGCGTCGCGCATGCCGCGCGGCGAGGGAGAACGCGATGATCGCGAGCCCGGTGCCGCCGATCACCATGCGCATGACGCCGATCGACAGCGGGGTGGTGCCGTCGGGGCCGAGCGCCTGCGAGGTGCCGGTGGTGCCGAACAGCAGCGCGGCGGCGAGGACGGCGAGCACATGCACTCCCCGTTTATATCCGAAGAGGTCCGCGGATATGCCCTCTCCCGGCTCACTCAGGGTCGGCGCGGTGCCCGCCGGTAGGCTGGTGCGGTGACGGTTCAGCTGTACGACACCAAGGCGCAGACCCTGCGCGATTTCGTGCCCCTCGACCCCGGAAACGTCACCATCTACGTCTGCGGTCCGACCGTGCAGTCGGGGCCCCACATCGGGCACCTGCGCGGCGCGCTGAGCTTCGACATCCTCCGCCGCTGGCTCACCCACCGCTTCGGCCGCGTCACCTTCGTGCGCAACGTCACCGACATCGACGACAAGGTGCTCGCGAACGCGACGGACGGCGAGCCCTGGTGGGCCCTGGCCTACCGTATGGAGCTCGAGTTCACCCGCGCCTACACCGCGATCGGCATCCTCCCGCCGACGTACGAGCCGCGCGCCACGGCGTCGGTTCCGCAGATGCAGGAGCTCATCGAGCGCCTCATCGAGGCGGGTCACGCCTACCCCGCGGCGGAGGGGACGGATGCCGCGGGCGACGTCTACTTCGACGTCCGGTCGTGGGCCGACTACGGGTCGCTCACGAACCAGTCGATCGACGCGATGGAGCCGGCCGCCGACGCCGACCCGCGCGGCAAGCGCGACCCCCGCGACTTCGCCCTCTGGAAGGGCGCCAAGGCCGACGAGCCGGCATCGGCCACCTGGGCTTCGCGGTGGGGCGCCGGGCGCCCCGGCTGGCACATCGAGTGCTCCGCCATGGCGCGCCGCTACCTCGGTGCCGAGTTCGACATCCACGGGGGCGGGCTCGACCTGCGCTTCCCCCACCACGAGAACGAGCTCGCGCAGTCCACCGCAGCCGGCGACGGCTTCGCGCGGTACTGGGTGCACAACGGCCTCGTCACCGTCGGCGCGCAGAAGATGTCGAAGTCGCTCTTCAACTTCGTGCTCGCCGAGGATCTTCTCCGCGAGCGCGATCCCCTCGTGGTGCGCTACGCGCTCGCCGCGGCGCACTACCGCTCGAGCCTCGACATCACCCCGTCGACGTTCGACGAGGCCGAGGCGGCGCTCGAGCGCATCCGCACCTTCCTCGAGCGCGCGCTCCGGACGCTCCGCACCACCGAGGACGTGCGAGTGGATGCTGCGGTCCCGGCCGCGTTCGCCGCGGCTCTGGACGACGACCTCGGCGTGCCGCAGGCGCTCGCGGTGCTGCATGAGACCGTGCGTGACGGCAACACCGCGCTCGACGCGGGCGACCGCGACGGCGCACTCCGCGCCTTCGCCGACGTCGCCGTGATGGCGGGCGTGCTCGGCATCGACCCGCTCGACCCGCACTGGCGGCCGACGGACGCGTCGGCCGAGGCATCCGCTCTCGATGCCCTGGTCGGGGCGATGATCGCTCAGCGCGCCGACGCGCGTGCGGCGAAGGACTGGGCGGTGGCCGACCGCATCCGCGACGCGATCGCGGCGGCCGGCATCGCCCTCGAAGACGGTCCCGACGGGACGCACTGGAGTGTCGCCGACGCTCCTCGCCCGGCGGAGAGCAACTGACGGGGCAGGGC
>DATEOM010000422.1:0-7049 GCA_035274105.1 Microbacterium sp. | reverse complement strand
GGGGTCGCCGCGACCGTCGGCGAATGCGAAGGAACTCATGACGACCGAGAAGTCGGCTCCGGCCGAGCCGGCGCCCGGGCCCGAGCCCGCCGCGACCATTCAGCCGCGTCGTCGGGGCTGGCTGGTGTTCCTGCGCGACGTCGTCGTGATCATCCTGATCGCGGTGCTCGTGTCGCTCGTCGTCAAGACGTTCCTCGTGCGGTCTTTCTACATCCCCTCGGGATCGATGGAGGACACCCTCCACATCAAGGACCGCATCCTGGTCGACGAGATCACGCCGCGGTTCGGCGAATACGAGCGCGGCGACATCGTGGTCTTCCAGGACCCGGGCGGATGGCTCCCCCCCAGCACCGAGCCTCCGCGCCCGCCGGTCGTGGAGGGCGTGGAATGGGTTCTGTCGCTCGTCGGCCTCGCCGCACCCGACAGCGACGACCATCTCGTCAAGCGCATCATCGGCCTGCCGGGCGATCACGTCGTGTGCTGCAACGCCATCGGGCAGATCACCGTCAACGACGTGCCGATCGATGAGACCGCCTACCTCAAGCTTCCCGGTGGCGAGACCGCGGCCTCGGGCGACCCGTTCGACGTCACGGTCCCGGCGGGCAGCCTGTGGGTGCTCGGCGACAACCGGTACCGCTCGAAGGACTCGCGGTACAACACCGATCAGCCCGGCAAGGGGTTCGTCCCGATCGACAATCTCGTCGGTCGCGCTTTCCTCGTGACATGGCCGTTCGACCGCTTCGGCCTGCTCGATTTCCATCACGAGGTGTTCGCCGGGGTTCCCGACGCGGAGCCGGAGGGCGGCGGGCAGTGACCGTCGCGGAGCCCCGTCTGACGCTCGAGCGCCGGCTCCTGCGCGAGCACACGCTCGTGATCGCGTGCGACGAGGTGGGGCGAGGGGCGCTGGCGGGGCCGGTCGCGGTCGGCGCGGCGGTCGTCGACGCCCCGAGATCGCGCAAGCGCATTCCGCAGGGCCTGCGCGACTCGAAGCTGGTGCCCGAGCTCAGGCGCGCCGACGTCGCGGCGCGCGCCGCGTCGTGGGTCGTCGCGAGTGCCGTCGGATGGGCGAGCTCCGACGAGATCGACGAGATCGGCATCATGCGCGCCCTCGGGCTCGCCTCGATCCGTGCGATCGCGGATCTCCGCGCGCACGGCGTCGTGCCGGAGGATGCGATCGTCATCCTCGACGGCAACTATGACTACATCCGTCCCGCCGGGGAGCCGGGCCTCACGGTGCGCCCGGTGATCAAGGCCGATCGCGACTGCGCGTCGGCGGCCGCGGCATCCGTCATCGCCAAGGTCGCGCGCGACCGCCTCATGACCGATCTGCACGACGAGCTGCCCGCGTACAACTGGGCCCGCAACAAGGGCTACGCCAGCCCCGACCATCGTGAGGCGATCCGCACGCACGGCATCAGCCGGCACCACCGGGCGTCGTGGTCGATCGCCGAGGCGCCGACGCTCTTCTGAGCGCTCGCCACACGCGCACGCGGGTCGCCGCACCCGCTCGCGCCCATAGGATGGATGCACCATGGATGACGAGGTCTTCGAAGACTACGACCGCGAGCTCGAACTCGCTCTGTACCGCGAGTACCGCGATGTCGTCTCGCAGTTCCAGTACGTGATCGAGACGGAGCGGCGCTTCTACCTCGCGAACGAGGTCAACGTCGTGCGCCGCGACACCGAGCACGACTTCTACTTCGAGATCTCGATGTCCGACGTCTGGGTCTGGGACATCTACCGCGCCGACCGCTTCGTGAAGGCGGTGCGCGTCCTGACGTTCAAGGACGTCAATGTCGAAGAGCTCTCGCGCCGTGATTTCCACCTCCCCGAGGAGCTCTCGCTCGACACCTGAGCGGGCCCGACGCCTCCTCCCCAGACCGCCTGTTCCGGGACGATGACCGAGTTCTGAACGGATGCTGCGTCCCCGGGCCCGCGCGCACGCCCGCTCGCGCGACGATGCCGGAATGGCAGATAAAGACGTTCTCGGGCGCGCGGGCGAGGAGCGCGCCGCCCGGTACTTCGAAGCGCAGGGTTTCACCGTCCTCGCGCGCAATTGGCGATGCCGGGACGGTGAGATCGATCTCGTGGTCGGCGACCGATCCGCGATCGTCGTCGTCGAGGTCAAGACCCGCCGCGGCGAGCAGTTCGGTCACCCGTTCGAGGCGATCGACGCCCGCAAGCGCGGCAGACTCTGGCGACTCTCCGTCGCGTGGGCGAGCGCCCACCGGGAGCTCGTCCAGGGGCGACGGCTGCGCATCGACGCGATCGGCCTGGTCGGCCCCGACGCTCGAACGGCGCGTCTGGAGCACCTCGTCGATGTGGAAGTGCCGTGAAGGTCGCGCGTACGTGGGCCGTCGCCCTCCTGGGCGCAGAAGGAGCGTGCGTCGAAGTCGAGGCGGACCTCTCGAATCAGCAGCCGGACTTCCGGATCATCGGGCTCCCCGACAAGGCGCTCGGCGAGTCCGTCCAGCGCGTGCACAACGCCTGCGCGAACAGCGGCACGCCACTCACGCGGCGTCGCCTCACGGTGAACCTGTCGCCCGCGAGCCTGCCGAAGCACGGGTCCGGATTCGACGTCGCCATCGCGGTCGCCTCGCTGGCGACCGAGTCCTCCATGGACGCGACATCTGTGGCGTCCGCCGTGCACATCGGCGAGCTGGGGCTCGACGGAAGACTCCGACCGGTGCCGGGGGTCCTTCCAGCGGTGGTGGCGGCGCGGCGGGCGGGACATCGACGCGTCGTCGTGCCGTACGCGAACGGCCCCGAAGCGGCGCTCGTCGACGGCGTCGAGGTGCTGGCCGCGGTCAATCTCGCGCAGGTGATCGCGTGGCACGGCGGTGAGGTCGAGGTCCCCGATGTCGATCCGGTGGCCTTGCCGGACGACGAGGACGAGCCGGAGCCCGCCCTCGATCTCGCGGAGGTGATCGGGCAGCGCGATGCCGTGGAGGCGCTCGTCGTCGCCGCCGCCGGCGGCCATCACCTGCTGATGTGCGGGCCGCCGGGCGCGGGCAAGACGATGCTCGCACGGCGCCTGCCCGGCATCCTTCCCGAACTCGACGATCGCGCGGCGCTGGCGGCGGCCTCGATGCGGAGCCTCGCGGGCTCCCGGGTGGTCGAGCTGTCGCGCACACCGCCGTTCGTCGCACCGCACCACAGTGCGAGCGTGGCGGCCCTGGTGGGCGGCGGCACGCGCGTGGTGCGCCCCGGTGCGATCGCTCGCGCGAGCGAGGGCGTGCTGTTCCTCGACGAGGCGGGGGAGTTCACCGCCAGCGCGCTCGACGCGCTGCGGCAGCCGCTCGAGTCCGGAGCGATCACGATCGACCGCGCCGGCGCGCACGCCGAGTATCCGGCCCGGTTCCAGCTCGTTCTCGCCACCAACCCGTGTCCGTGCGGTGACTACGGCATCCGCGGCGGCACGTGCACCTGCCCGCCGGCGGCGATCCGCCGGTACCTCGGCCGCCTGTCCGGGCCGCTCCTGGACCGCATGGACATCGAGTTGACCTTGACCCGCGTCGCGGTCGCCCAGCGGGGCGCGGGACCGACCGTCTCGACCGACACCGCTCGAGCGCAGGTGGCGGACGCGCGGGCGCGCGCCCGCCACCGCCTCGCCGAGACGCCGTGGACCGTGAACGCCGACGTGCCCGGCACCTGGCTGCGCGAGGGCCCCGTCGCGCCGTCTCCGGCCGTGCGGCGTCCGCTCGACACCGCTCTCCACCGCGGGGCGCTGACGCTGCGCGGGTACGACAGGGTGCTGCGCGTCGCCTGGTCGCTGGCCGACATCGAGGGGCGCGGCCAGCTCGGGCCGGACCACGTCGGCCGCGCGCTCTACCTGAAGAAGGGGATCGCGCTGTGATCGCGTTCGATCTGAGTGCCGATGCCGCACGGCGCGCGCTCTCGCCCGGGGGCGTCGACTACGACCCGGTCGAGGCACGGGAGCGTTATGCGACGGCCGTCTGGTGCCAGCTCATCGAGCCGGGCGACTCGGTCGCCGGGCGCATCATCGGCGCCCGCGGTCCGGTGGCGAGTCTGGAGGCGCTTGTCGCCGGCGACGATCTGGCCGAAGTCTCGCCGAAAGAAGCGGCGGAGGGGCGCAAGCGCTGGCTGCCGCGCCTGTCGTCGGGCGCTGTCGCCGACTGCCTGTCCACGGCGGCGGCACGGGGAGTGAGGTTGGTGACGCGGGCCGATCCCGAGTGGCCGGTGCAGCTGGACGACCTCGGAGCGCACGCGCCGCTGTGCCTGTGGGTGCGGGGCGATGCGTCCGCCCTTCCACGCCTGGGCGCATCCGTCGCCATCGTCGGCGCCAGGGCCGCGTCCCATTACGGCGACCATGTGGCCAGGGAGCTCGCGGCCGAACTGGCGGGCAGCGGCATCGCGATCGTCTCGGGCGGCGCCTACGGCATCGACGGCTCGGCGCACCGCGCGGCGCTTCTGGCGGGCGGACTCACCGTCGCACTGCTCGCGGGCGGCGCAGATCGCGCATACCCCGCGGGCCACACCCAGCTGATCGACGACGTCGCCCGGCGCGGTCTCGTGGTGAGCGAGGTCCCGTGCGGATCCGCGCCCACCAAGTGGCGCTTCCTGCAGCGGAATCGGCTGATCGCCGCGATATCGGCCGCAACGGTCGTCGTCGAGGCCGGGTGGCGCAGCGGCTCCCTCAACACCGCCGGCCACGCGGCCACGCTCTCGCGTCCGCTCGGTGCCGTACCCGGCCAGATCACGTCGGCGACGTCGGCGGGCACGCACCGGCTCATCCGCGAGTACGGCGCCCAGTGCATCACGAGTGCCGACGACGTGCGCGAGCTGCTGGGCCTGGACGACGGGACGGATTCGGCCGCGGCCGCCGGCGGCACCTACACCGGGGATGCGACCCGGGTGAAGGACGCCATGAGCACCCGCGTCTGGCGGAATGCCCGCGAGATCGCGCAGCGCGCAGGCATGGCGGCCGATGCGGTGGCCGGGATCCTCGGGCTTCTGGCGCTCGATGGGTCGGTCGAATCCGGAGTCGAGGGCTGGCGCCTGCGTCGGATCGGAGGGTGATCGGCGGGCGGCGGGGCCGGCAGCGCGCGTCGCACTGCGGCCGGCCGCACCGCCTGGCGCATGCTGGTGGCATGGACATCCCCGAGGGCACCGCGGCGTATCTGCGCCACCTCGCGGACGTGCGCCGCCTCTCACCCGCGACAGTGCGGGCCTACCGCTCCGATCTCGCAGGTCTGGCCGCCGCGTGCGGCGAGGTCGACCTCGCCGCCGTCGATCTCGAGAGTCTCCGCGATTGGCTGTGGCACGCCGTCCAGCGCGGCGACAGCCGCGCCACGATCGCGCGGCGCACGGCGGCGGTCAGGGGGTTCTTCGCCTGGGCGACCGAGAACGACGTGATCCCCGCGGACCCGAGTCTCCGCCTGGTCGCCCCGAAGCGGGGGAAGACGCTGCCCAAGGTCGCCACCGCCGAGACGCTGAGCGATGTGCTCGACGGTCTCGCATCGGCGGCCGCCGACGGCGATCCCGTCGCGCTGCGCGACCACGCGATGCTCGAGCTGCTGTACGGGGCGGCGGTGCGCGTCTCGGAGTTGTGCGGACTCGACGTGGACGACCTGGACGACGACCGCCGCACCGCCCGGGTGCTGGGCAAGGGATCCAAGGAGAGAGTCGTGCCGTTCGGGCTCCCCGCCCTCAGAGCGATCGACGCCTACGTCGTGCGCGGCCGGCCGACACTTCTCGCCCGGCGATCGGACGATACGGCTGTTCCGGCGCTGTTCCTCGGTGCCCGAGGCGGGCGTATCGGACCGCGCGCCGTGTACGAGCTCGTATCTCGCCGGCTCGGACCCGAGCTCGGTGCCCAGGTCGGACCGCACGCGCTGCGACACTCGGCCGCGACCCATCTCCTCGACGGCGGCGCTGACCTCCGCACCGTCCAGGAGATGCTGGGCCACGCCAGCCTCGGCACCACCCAGATCTACACCCACGTCTCGAGCGAGCGACTGGCCGCCTCGTACCGGCTCGCGCACCCGCGCGCCTGAGACGCTCAGCAGCAGGGCAGCAGCACCGCGCGCGGCACTCCGCCCAGGAGGACGAGCGGGTTGATGTACGCACCGTCGAGCCGGACTCCGAAGTGCACCGTGCCGGCCTCGGCGTGGCCGCCGGACGACACCACGCCCACGGTCGCCCCCGCGTCGACCGGAGTCCCGGCGTTGAGCGGGGAGTCCACCGGCTCGAGCGTCGATACGAGACCGTCGCCGTGGTCCACGGTGATCACGCCGCGCCCGGCGACCTGACCAGCGAACGCGACCACGCCCGCGGCCGGGGCCCGCACGTCGCCTCCGCCCACCGGGAGCAGGTCGATGCCGCGGTGTCCTGGACCGTACGGGTGCGGCGGCGCGACGAAGGGGTGCACGAGCCGGAACGGATGCACCGGCCACCGCCAGTCACGAGCGAGCGACACCGTCCCGCCTTCTGCGACCGGCGCGGGCTCCGTGACATCGGCCCGGGCCGGCGTGGCCGGCGACAGAGCGACGAGGACGCCCACCGCGATGACGGCCACGAGGTGCGTGGACAGCCGGCCGAGAGGGCGGTGAAAGCCTGGCGGGTGTGGCGACATGAGACCACCCTGACCCCCTGGGCACGGCCCGCGATCGAGACGACGGAACCCCGTGGACAAGCATCGCGATCGGCCGGTGGGGGAGGAGGAGCGGTCCGGCCGCTCCTGATACACTGGGTGCGCACTCCGCATGTCGGGGTGACTCCGCGTGCCCATAGCGCCGCAAGCCCCGCGTCTGACGAGGGGTACGGCGCGGCATCCAATCCCAACGGTCCCGGCGATCGCTTCCGAGCGAGCGCGGGGCGGGAATGAGCCGGGCACCAGGCCACGCCGGCCCCGAGCCGGCGCGAGATCAACCGCAACAGGCGCGCATGCGCCGGAACAGGAGAACGGCCATGGCCGTCGTCACCATTCGCCAGCTGCTCGACAGCGGCGTCCACTTCGGACACCAGACCCGCCGGTGGAACCCGAAGGTCAAGCGCTTCATCCTCACGGAGCGCAGCGGCATCCACAT
>DATEOM010000421.1:0-4143 GCA_035274105.1 Microbacterium sp. | reverse complement strand
GAGGAGAGCGCACCGCGTGCAGACGTGGCAGCTCGCGTTGAGGGGACCCGAGCCCGAGCACAGAATCGGAAAGTGTTCGCGACGCGCCGGGCCGCAGCATCCGTCCCCCGGCATGGCGGTCGAAACCTCCGATTCTGTGCGGGCCGTTCGCGGGTCAGGCGCCGGCGAGCGCGGCGATGAGGGCGCGCTCGACCATCGCCCGCGGCGTGCGCGGCACCTCGGCGGCCAGCGTGCCGAACGTCGCCGGGTCCCACTCGAGCTCGAGCGCCGCGTTCACGGCGAGGAGCACATCCGTGAACCGCTCTACGCGGCCGAGCGGCAGCATCCCGCTCAAGAGCCGCGCGCCCCGCACGGCACGCTGCGAGGTGCCGATCAGCTTCACGGCGCCGCGCGCGTTGATGCTGAACTCACCGGGGCAGTACTCCCCCGGCACGTCGCCGACGCGGGCGGCGACGCCGAGTCCGCGCATCGCCACGGCGAGCGCGTCGCCGATCTCGCGGAAGAACCGCGCCTGGTCGATCGAACCTTCGACCTCGCGCGCGACCACGTCGAACACGAGGCAGGTCTCGTCGTAAGCGACGGCGCGGCCGCCTGTCGGACGGATCGCCGGAGTGAAGCCCCGCTCGGACGCCGCCCGCCGAGCGGCCTCGAAGCCGGACATGTGGCTCTCGCGGCGGCTCATCGCGACGGTCGGCACCGGGGTGTAGAGCCGCACGACTCGGTCCTGCGCGATACTGCCGTCGGCGACCGCCCGCAGGAGTTGAACGGATCGCTCGAGGTCGGCCGCAGCATCCGCTCGCTCCTCCTGCCGGATGACGAGAGCGCTCATGCGCCCCACACTCTCACGCGAAGAGCCCGGGCGGGCGTTCACTCCGGGTCGTTGCCGGTGTCTCGCCCGAGGCGGAAGGGGGTCGTCACGCCGCTGTACGCGACGTGGGTCATCAGGCCCTCCGCAGCGTGAGGGAGATTGTGGCAGTGGTCCATCCAGACGCCCGGGTTGTCGGCGACGAAGGCGACCTCGAACGACTCGCCATGCGCGACGTCGAGCGAGTCCACCCACCACGGACTGCCGGATGACGGCACGCCGTCGCGCGAGAGGACAAGCAGGTGGTGCCCGTGGAGGTGCATGGGATGCCCCTCGCCGCTGTTGTTCGCGACGGTCATGACGACGACGTCGCCCTCGTCGACCATGTACATCGGAACACCCGCACCCATGCCGCCGTTGATCGTCCACCAGTAGCCCGGGAGTCCGTCGAGGAAGCCCGGGAGGCGCCCGATGTCGTAGGTGAAGCGCCGATCCGGTGCCTCCGGGTCGAAGTCCACCGCGGCCGGCTCGCCGTAGGAGAGGAGGTCGAGCCGCTCTCGGGGCGCGGACGCCTCGTCGGCTTCGACACCGTCCGGGCCGATGACCAGTGAGGCCGCCGGCACGTGGACCCGGACCGCACCCTTGTCGGGAACGCGCACCTCGAGGTCGGCCCGTCCGCCCGCGGTGATGAGCACGCTTTGGCCCTCCACCGGAGTGGGTCCGACGAGGTCGTGCCCGTCGATGGCCAGCACGCGGAACGACGAACCGGTCACCCACGCCGAGGTGGGCGTGGAGTCGGTGTTCACGAGTCGCACGCGGATGACGTCGCCGGGAGCGGCCTCGTGGTGCGACTCGCCGATCGCGCCGCTGATCGTGCGCTGACCGCCGGGATAGGTGTGGATCGCGGCGACGGCGTCCAGGACCGGCGGCTCGGCGGCTGCGGAGGTGGCGGCATCCGTCTTCGGCGCCGGCTCGAGGATGAGCGCGCCGAAGAGTCCGCCGACGACCTGCGGGTGCGCGGCCTGATGCGCGTGGTACCAGAACGTGCCGACCTGCTCGGCGACGAAACGGTACGTGAAGGTCTCCCCCGGCATGACGGCGTCCTGCGTGACGCCGGCCACGCCGTCCATGGCGTTCGGCACGTCGACGCCGTGCCAGTGGGCGGTGACGCCGGCCGGCACGTCTTCGTTGCGCAGCACGACCTCGACCAACTGCCCCTCCGTCGCGCGAATGGTCGGGCCCGGCGTGCTGCCGTTGAGCGTGAAGCCGTCGAAGGGATCGCCGCCGGCGAGCGTGACGCGCTCGGCCCGGGCGATGAGTTCGACTTCGACGTCGGCAGGACGGTCGGGGTCGGCGATGAGGTCGGCCACGCTCGTGCCGCCCGTCTCGGCCGCACTGGTCCCCACGGTGCCGGGTTCAGCCGCGGCCGCGTGGGCGTGCCCGCCGGGCGTGCCTGACCCGGGACCGCCACCGTAGTCCGGCACGCCCATGTCGAGCGCCGAGTACGACCCGGGCAGCACGCTCGCCCACCAGAACCAGCCGACGAGCGCGATGACGACGATGCCGAGCACCGCCCCGAGCCGGCGGGCGAACCACGCCCACCGGCTCTTCGTTGATGCGGTTCTAGGCGGAAGCACTGGCGGTCGGTGCGCCGACCGCGTCGGCCTGGGCCGACACGCGACGCTTCGCGTTCAGCCCCGCGAGCAGTGCGGCCGTGAAGAGCAGCAGCGCGTTGACGCCGTGCAGGAAGCCGAGGAACGTGATGCTGTGGCCGAAGAGCCCGAGGGTGACCTGCAGGAGGACGAGCCCGAAGACGACGGCCGCGTACGTCACGCCCCGGGGAATCTTCGCGAAGAACGACACGATCAGCAGGATCAGGGCGACCACGGGGATCACGAACATGCCGTTCATGCCGTGGAGTATCAACCCCTGCAGTTCCGGGAAGGGCAGCGGGCCGTCCATCGACGCGGAGGCGTCGATGGCGCCGCCCTCGGCGATGTACAGGCCCAATCCCGCCGATCCCCAGGCGTGGAACGCGGCTTGCAGCGCGACGAGTCCGCAGATGACGAAGGCGAGAACGCGGTAGGTGATGCGCATGATTGCTCCTTGAAGTCGGGATCAACGCATGTGCAGAGCGATGAAGGCGCTGCACTGATACGTCGACGACGAACAGTGCCCCACAGCTGACCCCCACCGGGCCCCCCAGGACCCGGATGCCACCGTCACCGGTGTCGGCGGCCATCGCGTTCATGCTCCCACTCCGCCGCGGCCATGACCAGTCCCACCGTGAGGTGTAGGGCGCCGGGGATTCCTCGGGTCAGCGGCGGCCCGAGTGCGGGGCCGGCCTGGTGGATCGCCGACCGCCCCGATGCCGCTAGCGTCGAAGGGCGCGGTGATGCGCCGGCCGGGGAGGATCGCAGATGGATCATTTCGACACGATCGTCGTCGGAGCCGGAGTGGCGGGCCTGACCGCCGCCCGACTCCTGACCAAGGCCGGCCGCCGCGTCGTGGTGCTCGAGGCACGCGACCGCGTCGGCGGCCGCGTCTCGACCGACCGGCACTTCGCCGGGACCGTGACCGACATGGGCGCCTCGTGGATCCACGGCATCGCCGGCTCCCCCGTCGCGGCGGCGGCCGAGGCGTTCGGCATGCGCACCGTCGAGTTCACCGTCGGCGGCTACCAGCCCGACAGCCGCCCCATCGCGTACTACGGACCCGACGGGATGCGATTGACGGATGCTGCCACCCAGGCGTTCGTCGACGACATCAACGCCGTCGACGCCACGCTGCGGGACGCGGTCGCGGAATCCGCTCCCGACGCGTCGTACCGCGATGTGACCGAGACCGCGCTCGCCGCTCAGGGGTGGGACCCCGAGCGCACGCAGCGCGTGCGCGAGTACCTCGAGCACCGCGCCGAGGAGCAGTACGGCGCGTGGATCGAGGACCTCGCCGCGCACGGCCTCGACGACGACGCCATCGACGGCGACGAGGTCGTGTTCCCCGACGGGTACGACCGCCTGCCGCGGCGGCTCGCCGAGGGACTCGACATCCGTCTCATCCATGTCGTGACCGACGTGCAGTGGTCGCCGGAGGGAGTCCTCGTGACGACCGACCACGGGCTGTTCGCCGCCGGCACCGCGATCGTGACGGTTCCGGTCGGCGTGCTGCAGTCGGACGACTTCATCATCGAGCCGCCACTGCCCGAGCCGGTCGCGGGGGCGCTGAGCAGGCTCACGATGAACGCGTTCGAGAAGGTGTTCCTGCGGTTCCCGGCGAAGTTCTGGGACGACGGCGTCTACGCGATCCGCCAGCAGGGTCCCGAGAGCCGCTGGTGGCAC
>DATEOM010000420.1:0-3809 GCA_035274105.1 Microbacterium sp. | reverse complement strand
CGCTGCGCACGCAGGCGCGCCTGCAGCTCGAGAGCCCGGCGGGCACGCCGCCGCTCATCGCGCCCAAGGCCGCGCCGTACGAGGTCGTCGTGGCCGAGAGCGTGATCGCCACGGATGGCGCGTCGGTCGCCCAGGCGACGGTGGCCGCGGTGCTCGAGGCTCCGGCGGCGGTGCCGGCGCCGCCGGTCCCGGTGTTCGAGGTGGTGGCGCCCCAGGCTCTCGGCGCCCTTCCGCGGCCCGACCACGGCGATCTGTTCTTCGACTTCGAGGGCGACCCGCTGCACACCGAGCCGCCGGCACCCGGGGAGCCCACCCAGTGGGGCATCGACTACCTGTTCGGGTGGGTCGACACCCGCGAGCAGTACACCGCGCTGTGGGCGCACTCGTTCGCCGACGAGAAGCGCGCGCTCGAGGCGTTCCTCGACATCGTGAATCTGCGCCGGCAGCAGCATCCGGGCATGCACATCTACCACTACGCGCCTTACGAGCCGACGCACCTGCTCGCAATGGCCGCCCGCCATGGCGTGCGCGAGGCCGACGTCGACCGGCTGCTGCGCGACGGCGTCTTCGTCGACCTGTACCCGATCGTGCGCCGGGCGCTGCGCGTCGGCTCCCGGTCGTACTCGATCAAGAAGCTCGAGCCGCTCTACATGGGCGACGAGGTGCGCACCAGCGACGTGCAGAAGGGCGACGACTCCATCGTCCGCTACGTCGAGGCGCGCGCGCTGCAGGCCGACGGCGCAGAGGTGGCGGCATCCGTCGTCTTCGACGATCTCGCCGACTACAACCGCTACGACTGCGTCTCGACCCGGCGCCTGCGCGACTGGCTCGTCGACCGGGCGCGCGAGGCACGGCTCGTGCCGTCGCCGAATCCCGAGCCCGACGAGCGGGCGTACGAGCCGTCGGCCCGCGCGACGGTGCTCGACGCGCTCGCGCTCGATCACGCCGAGGATTCCGTCGAGGCGCGCTCGCTGCGGCTCGGCGCTGCGGCGATCGACTACTACCCGCGCGAGGCGAAGTCCTTCTGGGCGACGCATTTCCTGCGCCTGCGCGAGCCCGTCTCGCTGTGGGACGAGACGCGTGACGTCGTGGCCATCGATCCGGCGCGCAGCCGGGTGCGCGAGGACTGGCACTTCCTCGAGAGCGGCAAGGGGGGCGAGCGGCGCATCGTCGAGCTGCGCGGCGACCTCGCTCCGGGCACACGACTCAGCGAGGGCACCAACCCGTTCGCGCTGTACGAGCTGCCCGCGCCGTTCCCGTTCGAGGCGTCGCCGCGGTGGATCCACGCATATCGCTCGGTCACCGTGGTCGAGGTGCTCGACGACGGTGCCGTGGTCGAAGAGACCGCGGTCGACGGCGTGACCTGGAGCGAGCTGCCCGTCGCGCTCACGCCGCAGGCGCCGCCTGCCGCGGGCAACCAGCAGAAGGCCATCGACGCCTGGGCCGACGCCGTGATCGCGGCCGCGCCGGATCTTCCGGCGGACCCTGCCACCGACATCCTCTGCCGCCGCCCTCCGCGCACCGTCACAGGGACCCTGCCCGCGGTCGGGGCGGACGCCGTCGACGCGATCGCCAGAGCCGTGCGCGACCTCGACCGCAGCTACCTCGCCGTGCAGGGTCCTCCCGGCACCGGCAAGACCTACGTCGGCTCCCACGTCATTGCCCGGCTCGTGCGCGATCACGGGTACAAGGTCGGCGTCGTCGCCCAGGGGCACGCCACGATCGAGCACCTCCTCGACCGCGTGATCGCCGCGGGCGTGCCCGCGTCGCAGGTGGGCAAGGCCCCGAAGGACGCATCGGCCGATCACGCGTTCACGGTGCTGCCGAAGAACGGCGTGGCGGCGTTCACGGCCGAGCACGAGGCATCCGGGTATGTGGTCGGCGGCACCGCGTGGGATTTCAGCCATGAGGGCCGCGTGCCGCGCGGCAGCCTGGATCTCCTCGTCGTCGACGAGGCCGGCCAGTTCTCGCTCGCCTCGACGATCGCGGTGTCGCTCGCCGCGCCGCGGCTGCTGCTTCTGGGCGACCCGCAGCAGCTGCCGCAGGTGAGCCAGGGCACCCACCCCGCGCCCGTCGACACCTCGGCGCTCGGCTGGGTGATGGACGGCGCCGACGTCATCCCGCACGAGTACGGCTACTTCCTCGCCGAGACCCGCCGCATGAGGCCCGAGGTCGCGGCCCCGGTGTCGACGCTGTCGTATCGCGGCGAGCTCGAGGCGCACCCCTCGACGGCGCTGCGGCGCATCGACGGCGTGCCGGCCGGGCTCGTGCCGATCGCACTCCGCCACCATGGCAACGCCACGCAGTCACTGGAGGAGGCTGCGGAGGTCGCCCGACTCGTCACCGACCTGATCGGGCGCGGGTGGACGGATGCCGCCACCGACGACCTCGACGGCTCGTGGGTGGCGCTGCCGCCGCGGCGGCTCGAGCAGCAGGACATCATCGTCGTCACGCCGTACAACGCGCAGCAGGTCGCGGTGGAGGCGGCACTCGCCGCTGCGGGATTCCCCGACGTGCCTGTGGGCACGGTCGACAAGTTCCAGGGCAAGGAGGCCGCCGTCGCGATCGTGTCGCTGGCGGCTTCGAGCGGGCGCGACGCACCGCGGGGGCTCGAGTTCCTGCTGCTGCGCAATCGGCTCAATGTCGCGATCTCCCGGGCGATGCACACGGCGTTCGTCGTGTACTCGCCGGGGCTCCTCGACGATCTGCCGCACACGCCCGAGGGCGTCGCCCGGCTCAGCGGCTTCGCCCGTCTGGTCGGCCGCCGTTGAGCGCCGCGTAGACTCGCGCACACGTCAGTACGGAGCACCTTCGCGACACCCACACCGAGACGCCCGCCCGAACAGGAGCCCGCATGGCCGACGACGCATCGCAGCAGTTCGAGATCGACCTCCCGCCCGAGCTCATCGGCGGTGCCTACGCCGACTTCGCGAACGTCTGGCACACGCCGACGGTATTCGTCATGGACTTCCTCACCCTCGCGCAGCCGCCGCGGGAGCAGGTCGACGCCGAGACCGGCCAGCGTCACACCGTCGTGCCGGCGCGGGTGGTGAGCCGCATCCGCATCCCGCCCGACCAGGTGTTCGAGCTGGCCAAGGCCCTCACCCAGCAGCTGGAGTTCTGGGAACGGGAGACCGGACGCCGCAATCCGCAGGACCCGCCGCTGGGCGACTGACACCCGCTTCAGGGGCCGTGGGCGGTCTCGGGCGAGTAGTCCGCCGGGCCCAGCATGTCAACCCCTTTGGGGTCTGAATCCGACTGCACGTAGCCTTACCAGGCGCCAGAAGGCGTGCAGGCGCGACATCCGTTCGGCGAGGGGCGGGTGTCGCGCCGTCTCCATGTGCGGCGCTGTCGCGACCGCCCGTTCCGTATCATCGCCGACGCATCCTCCTCTGTCAGACGGAGGGGGACGCCATGACCACGATCGACGGGCCGGCCGCGACGGCAGGCATCGCACCCGCGCCCGACGCCACCGATCCGGCGGCGGCAGGCGTGGCCGCGCAGCCCCGTCGCGGGGTCCTGTTCTGGATCGCCCGCTACCTGCCGGCCGAGATCAGCGGCACCGCTGCGATGGTCGTTGCGGGTCTTCTTGCCACGCTGTGGACCGATGCGGCGCCGCTCATCGCTCTGGCGGCTCTTCTGGGCGAGATCGCCGGCTTCTACGCGGTGCTCGCGGTCACGATCTACCTCGAGATGGTGCCGGTCAGCGCAACGCGACGCCGGGCAGTCGGGAAGACCGGCGTGCTCTTGGTCGCCGAATTCGGCGCGGCCGAGGTGCTCGACACCCTCCTCGTGCGACCGGCGGCGCT
>DATEOM010000419.1:0-2190 GCA_035274105.1 Microbacterium sp. | reverse complement strand
TGCCGCGTCGTCCTCGGCTCGTGGTCGTGGACCGCGCTCGCGGCGCGGCTCGGCGCGTTCGACGCGGACGCCCGCTCGGTCCACCCTCGCGAGCTCGCGCAGGCGTTCGCCGCGCTCGCTCGTCGCTACGAGCGTGCCGCGTCGGAGGCGCCATGAGCGCCGACCGGCGTTCGAACGTCTGTTCGATACGATGGGTCCATGGGAACCCGGCGACGCCCGCCCGGCGGCAGGCCGTCGGGCATCGAGAACGTGCCGCTGCGCGACAGCGCCGACGAGGCGCCTGCGCTCGCGCGCCGGGACACCGCGATCGTGCGGCCCGAGGAGGCCATCCCCGTCCGCGCCTGGATCACCCAGCGCCAGTCGGGCGAGGCGCACGTCGACGGCGAGGCGATCGCGTGGGCAGGGCGCCAGGTGAACGTCCGGTACGTCGACCGGCACGGACGGGAGGGCTGGGCGTGGCTCTGGGCCGACGCCGTCGAGCGCCGGTGAGCGGACGCGTGCGGGGTGAGCGCAGGTGTGGGCGCCGCACCAGCGCGCGGGGGCGTCGTCCGGGTGAAGTGCTCCTGTCCGGTCGCCCTGGCGCCCCAGCGGTCCTACGGTCTCGGTAGCCGGGCGCCGACGCGGCGTCGGCCGCACCTCTGGACGAAGGGCACCGCGATGACCGAGCACTCCCAGCGTGCGCAGGAGGACCCGCTCGCCGCGGTCCTCGCCGCCGTGAGCACGCCGTCGCCCCTGGACACCGCGCTCGGGCGGTTCGAGCTCGTCGACGGGGTCCCGACGCCGGAGTCGGTCGACCGCCTGTACGCGTCGCTCGACCTCGTCCGGGGTATCGAGGCGTACCTGAGCACGATCCCCGGCGCGTCGCTCGTCGCGATGCGGCACGGCTTCCGCAGTCTCGGCCTGGTCCGGTCCCAGCAGATCGGCTACACCGAGCCGCGGGCCGACTCGAACGGCATCTTCCTCACGGCCAACACCGAGACGACCTACGGCACCTTCTTCTTCGACCTGCGCGAGACGGGTCCGTTCGTCATCGAGCCGCCGCAGCAGTCGCTGTGCGTCGTGGACGACTTCTGGTTCCGGTACGTCGCCGACATGGGCATCGCCGGACCCGACAAGGGGGCCGGTGGCAAGTACCTGTTCCTCCCGCCCGGCTACGACGGCGAGCGCCCCGACGGGTACTTCACGTACGAGTCCCCGACTTTCACGAACTGGGTGGTGCTCCGTGCGCTCGGCGGCGTGCCGGCGATGAAGCAGACGCGGATCTACCCGCTGGCCGAAGCCGACGCGCCGCGCGAGAACACCTTCCTCAACATCGCGGCGGTGCTGCAGAACACCGTGCATGCCAACGACTTCACGTTCTTCGAGGAGATCGCGCAGCTCATCGCGGAGGAGCCGGCGACGGCGCTGGACCCCGAGCGCGCCGGCACGCTCGCCGCGATCGGCCTGGAGCACGGCACGCCGTTCGAGCCCGACGAGCACCGCCGCGCCATCCTCGACGAGGCGGCCCGCATCGGCGCCGCGATCTCGCGCGCGCTCGTCTACAAGCCGCGCGACCCCGACGCGTACTTCTGGGAGGGCTCGTCCTGGAAGAACGCATTCGTCGGCGGCAGCTACGAGTTCCTGCGCGGCGGCGCGCGCAACCTCGACGCCCGCACGCAGTTCCATTACTTCGCCACGGTCATCACGCCGGCGATGGCGCACGCGCAGGTGGGTGCCGGATCGGCGTACGCCTACACCGCCGAGGACGCCGACGGGCACGCGCTCGACGGCTCCGCGACGTACTCGCTGCGCATCCCCGCTGACCCGCCCGCGAAGAACTTCTGGTCCATCGACCTGTACGACACGCAGACCCGGTCGCTCCTGCAGTCCACCGCGTACCCCGCACTCGCGAGCCTCTCGGGCACCGTACAGGCCGAGGACGACGGCTCGTACGTGCTGTGGTTCTCGCCGACCGCCCCCGAGGGCAAGGAGTCGAACTGGATCCCGACCATCCCCGGCAAGTCGTGGTTCCCGATGGTGCGGCTCTACGGCCCGCTCGAACCGTGGTTCGACAAGACCTGGCGACTGCCCGAGCTCGTTCGCGAGAGCTGACGCGCCCGGCGACGGTGAGACGACATTTGAGGGACGAGACCTCGGGGATCACCCGCGGTCTCGTCCCCAGACTGTCGTCTCACGAGAAGAGGTAGGGCG
>DATEOM010000418.1:0-3510 GCA_035274105.1 Microbacterium sp. | reverse complement strand
GCCCGCAGCATCCGTTCCCGCGACCTACCAGCGGTCGGTGCCGCGCGGGAGCACCTCGAGCACGTGCGGAAGCTCGGAGGGGAAGCAGGAGCGGAAGAGCTCGGTGATCTGCGGGTCGGAGCCGTAGTCGTCGACGATGCGCAGTCCGATCATCGTCGAGATGAGCATGCCCTCGGCCATGAACGCGCGCGACTCGTCGGCGTCGAGCCCCATCTCGTCGCGGAAGAAGCGCCAGACCTTCGCGAATCCCTGGCGCGCGGCGGCGCCGATGGCGGGGTGGCTGCCCAGCAGATAGGCGTGCGCGAGCGTCTGGTGGAGGCCCCGCACGGCGATGAGGTCGACATAGGCCTGTCCGATGCGCTTGGCGGCCGCCTTCTCGGGCGTGATGCCGGGGTCGTGGGGTGTGTCGTCAGCGAGGGCCGCACGGAAGCCCGCGAGCATGCGCGCCAGGGCGTCGTCGAGCGCCGCGAGGAAGAGGTTCTCCTTCGACCCGAACAGCCGCACGACGTACGGCTGGCTGACGCCGGCCGCGCGGGCCACCTCATCGGTCGTCGCACCCTCGTAGCCGCGAGCGCCGAACACGGCGAGCGCCGCCACCAGGATCTGGCGCCGCCGTTCCGCCGACGACAGGCGCTTGCCCGTGTCGGCCGGCTCATCCACGGCGACCGCGCCGCTGCCTGCCGCTCCCACAGATGTCATGCCGAAAGGTTATCAGCGAATGACTTGACTTTGTAATCAGTGGATTACTACAGTCCAGTAATCATCCAATTACAACCGGAGCCTCCCATGACCGAATCACCATTGACCACGGCCCCGCGCCGCGCCCGGCCGTTCGCGCTCGTCGTGGCCGCGGCATCCCTTCCGATGTTCATGGCCACGCTCGACAACCTCGTCATGACGAACGCGCTCCCGGTGCTGCACCGGGAGATGGGCGCCAGCGTCGAAGAGCTGCAATGGTTCGTCAACGCGTACACGCTGGCGTTCGCCGGCGCGATCCTCATCGCATCGGCGCTCGGCGACCGGTTCGGCCGCCGCACCCTGTTCGCGATCGGCATCGCCGTGTTCGGCGTGGGCTCGGTGCTCGCCGCGCTCAGCACGGATCCGGGCCAGCTCATCGCCGCCCGCGCCGTGCAGGGCCTCGGCGCAGCGGGCGTCATGCCGCTGTCGCTGGCGCTCCTCAGCGGTGCGGTGCCGCCGGCGCGACGCGCGCTCGCGATCGGCATCTGGGGCGGCGTCTCGGGCCTCGGCGTCGCCGTCGGCCCGCTCGTCGGCGGGGCGATCATGGAGGGCTGGGACTGGCAGGCGATCTTCTGGATCAACGTGCCCGTCGCGATCATCGCGATCCCCCTGGCGCTCGTCGTGCTGAACAACGACTTCGGCGCCCGCGCCCGCATCGATGTTCCCGGCGCCCTGCTGGCGGCGGCCGGCGTGCTCGCCCTCGTCCACGCGATCGTCCGCGGCAACGACGACGGGTGGGACTCGGTCGGGGTCATCGCCGAGATCGCGCTCGGTGCCCTCCTCATCGCGGCGTTCCTGTGGTGGCAGACCCGGGCGACGGCGCCTCTCATGCCGCTGCGCCTGTTCCGCGACCGCTCGTTCTCGATCACGAACATCGTCGGGTTCGCGTTCAGCTTCGGCACGTTCGGCGCGGTGTTCATCCTCATCCAGTACCTGCAGGTCGTTCAGGGTTCGACCCCGTTCGAGGCCGCCCTGCAGACCACCCCGTGGACGCTCGCGCCCATGGTCGTCGCCCCGATCGCGGGCATCCTCGCCCCGCGGGTCGGCACGCGCGTGCTGCTCGTGCTCGGCCTCGCGCTGCAGGGCGTCGCGCTCACCTGGATCGCCGCCGTCATGTCGACCGACCTCGACTACCCCACCCTGATCGCGCCGTTCATCATGGCCGGCGTCGGCATGGCGCTCGTGTTCGCCCCGTCGGCGACCGCGCTGCTCGCGACCCTCGGACTCATCGACCACGCCAAGGCGTCGGGCGTGAACTCCACCGTCCGCGAGCTCGGCGTCGCCCTCGGCACAGCCGTGATGACCGCGATCTTCGTCAGCGCCGGCGGCGAGCTGCTGCCCGACCTGTACGTCGACGCCGCCCGCCCCGCGGTGTTCACGGGTGCCGCCGTGCTGTTCGCCGCGACGATCGTGGCGCTGTGGCTCCCCTCCGGGAAGGGGACGGGCGCGCAGGCGCAGCATCCGTCCGAGGCCGAGCCTGCCCAGCCCGAACTCGCCACTGCGCCGTAAGGCGCCCGCGTCCAGAGAGTGTGCTCTCGCCGAAATGACACGACGCGCACGCGAACAACGTGTCGCCTCGGCGAGAGCACATGATGTCGACGGATGCCGCGGGCCGAGGCATCCGTCGACATCACCGTGCCGAGTGCCGGCGCGGGCGGGGCGGGCCTCAGACGTTCTTCCCGCGCAGCAGCCGGGTGAAGGGCCCGTCGAGCACGAAGAGCAGGAACGCGAGCGACCCGATCCAGGGCGCGAGCACCACGACGACGGCCGAGATGATGAGGGCGCTCAGCGAGCTGCGGCCGTACGCGACCGCGTCGTCCGTGCTCATGTCGGGGATCAGGAGGTCGCGGTGGCGCACCGCCCATCCCCACTGCAGCCAGCTGAACAGGATCGCGAGGAAGAACGTGACGGGCATCGCGAGCCGCCCCGCGAGCCACTCCGAGTACTCGGTCGTCAGGTTCGTCGCGAACGGCACGAGCACGATGAACAGCAGACGCGCGTTGTTGAGCCACACCGTCGTCGCGTCGACGCGAGCGACGTGCTCGAACTGCTGGACGTGCACCATCCACATCAGGCACAGCAGCACGAAGCTCAGCCCGAAGTTGAGGAACAGCTCGTACATGCCCGCGAGGGCCGCCCACATCTGCGCGTTCGACTCGACCTCGCCGAGCGAGTGCTGCGTGAGATCGAGCACGAGCAGCGTCGCCGCGATCGCGAAGACGCCGTCGGTGAACGCCTCGAGACGGGTCGTGCGCTGCGTCGCCGCCGGGTGCCGCCGCTGCCGGATCATGCCGCCAGAGTAGCGACCTGGCGGGTGCGGCGCCGCCGTCACACGACGTCACCGCCGAGTCGGCCGTGTCGCGGTGCGATTGTATGGATGCGGGAGACGGATGCTGCGCCCCTCGGCATCCGGGATCTGGGAGGCCCCTCGTGACCGAGCATGTTCCGTACGTCGTCGTCGGTGCGGGTGCGATGGGCCTCGCGACGACGTGGCAGCTCGCGCGGCGCGGCCACCGCGTGGTCGCGCTCGAGCGGTTCGAGCGAGGGCACACCAGCGGCGCCTCGCACGGCGCGACCCGCAACTTCAACAACGCCTACGCCGCGGCGCACTACCTCGACCTGCTGACGCTCGCCCGCACCGAGTGGGACGAGCTCGCGCGTGCGACGGGCGAGCCGCTGCTGCGGCTCCACGGCCTGCTGACCCACGGCGACGACGCGGTCGTCGCCGACGTGCACGACGCGCTCGTCGCCCGCGGCGAGCGCGCGGAGGTG
>DATEOM010000417.1:0-5219 GCA_035274105.1 Microbacterium sp. | reverse complement strand
ACCGCGCGCAGCTCGACGACGAACTGCGCGAGCGTGCGCCGCCACTTGCCGCCGGGTTCGTGCACCACGAGCTCGCACGTGTCGCGGAAGCGGTCGGTGAGCAGGGCATCGGGAGACGGATGCCGCGAATACAGCCATCCGATGAGGTTCGCGATCGCGTACCCGCCGAGCAGACGCGCGATGAGGATGCCGTCGCTGAAGCCGAACGCCTGGTGCGTCGTGATGATGACGATGGGGTTCACGATCGGCGCCGCGATGAGGAACGTCAGCGTCTCGGGCACCGAGAATCCGCGCATGAGGAGGCCGCGCGCGAAGGGCACGTTGCCGCACTCGCACACCGGGATGATCATGCCGAGGAGCGAGAGCACCGCGCGTCGCGCCCACCCGCGTCGCGGCATCCATCGTTCGATGACGCCCGGCGGCACCCACACCTGTACGACGATCGACAGCACGACACCGAGTGCCACGAACGGCAGCGACTCGATGAGCACGCTGATCGCGAGCGTCAGTCCGTCCTGGGCGCGGGTGGGGAGGGACGCCGGGAACAGCGTCGGGGCGAGCCAGTCGATGAGGAAGAGGCCGGCCACGACGGCCACGCCCACGCCGAGCCAGAGCAGGGTTCGCGCCTGCGCGGATGGCTGGGGCGCAGCATCCGTCGATCCGTGGCGGTGCTCCGCAGAGCGCGCACGGGTGCCGGGGTCAGTTCGCGTCACGCTGGGCATCCCGGGCGGCGGCGCAGGTCGCGCACAGCCCGAAGATGTCGACGACGTGCTCGGCGTCGCGGAATCCGTGGCGCTCGGCGGTGCGCTTCGCCCACTGCTCGACGTCCGTCGCCTCGATCTCGACGGTCAGTCCGCAGGAGCGGCAGATCAGATGGTGGTGGTGGCCGGTGCTGGAACACGCGCGGTAGAGCGCCTCGCCCTCGGGGCTCTGGAGCGAATCGGCCTCGCCCTGGGCGGCGAGTCCGGCGAGCGCGCGGTACACCGTGGCGAGTCCGATGCCGGTGTTCTCGTCGCGGAGGGTGGCGTGCAGCGACTGCGCGCTGACGAATCCGCGGGCGTCCGACAGCGCTTCGCGCACGCGTTCGCGCTGCCACGTGTTGCGCTGGGCCATGGGGGCGAGTCTACCGAGGGGTCCTGTGCGTCTCCCGGGCGCCGGTCACCGGGCCGCCTCGGGAACGGCGACGCGGGTGACGCGGTCGCGGCGGGCGCCGACGACGCGGCACACGACGTAGATGAGGAACGAGATCGTCGTGATGTACGGGCTCACGGGGAGGGTGCCCATGATGGCGAGGAGGATGCCGCCCACCGCCGACACGAAGCCGAACAGCGCCGACAGCAGCGGCACCGACAGGGGCCCCGACGCGATGCGCATCGCCGCGGCGGCCGGCGTGACGAGCAGGGCCATGACGAGCAGCGCGCCGATGATGTGCACGGCGACGGCGACGATCAGCCCGAGCAGCAGCATGAAGCCGAGCGACACGGCGGTGGTCGGCACGCCGCGCGCGGCGGCGGACTGCGGGTCGAGCGAGTCGAACCGCAGCGGGCGCCAGATGAGCAGCAGGCCCAGCAGGACGACCGCGCCGATGCCGATGAGCCAGCCGAGCTGGCCGGACTGCACCGAGACGATCTGCCCCGTGAGCAGGCTGAACCGGTTGGCGCTGCGGCCGTCGTAGAGCGACAGGAACAGGATGCCGAGACCCAGCCCGAACGGCATCAGCACGCCGATGATCGAGTTGCGGTCGCGGGCCTTCGCGCCCAGCACGCCGATGATGGCGGCCGCGATGAGCGAGCCGACGATGGACCCGGTGACGACGTCCCAGCCGATGAGGAGCGCCGCCGCGGCGCCCGCGAACGACAGCTCGCTGATGCCGTGCACCGCGAACGCCATGTCGCGCTGCATCACGAAGACGCCGACGAGTCCGCCGACGAGACCGAGCACGGCGCCGGCCCACACCGAGTTCGACACGAGCGCCAGGATCTCGCCGTAGTACGGCAGCCCGCCGAACATCGCGTCGGCGATGTCGTTCCCGTTCATTCGTGCGCCCCGTGATCGTGGTGGTGATGGGATGCCTCGGCATCGGGCGCGCCGACGACAACGAGCCGGTCGCCGGCCCGCAACACGAACACGTGCGCGCCGTACAGCGCCGTGAGCACGTCCGAGCGGAGCACCTCCTGCGGCGTGCCGAGAGTGAACCGCCCGTTCGCGATGTACAGGATGCGGTCGACCTTACCCAGCACGGGGTTGATGTCGTGCGTGACGAGCAGGACCGCGGCATCCTTCTCCCGGCGATGCCGGTCGATGAGGCCGATGACCGCCTGCTGGTTGGCGAGGTCGAGGCTCGTGAGCGGCTCGTCGCATAGCAGCAGCCGCGGGTCGTCGGCGAGGGCCTGGCCCGCGCGCAGGCGCTGCTGCTCGCCGCCCGAGAGGAGGCCCACAGGTCGGTCGGCGAAGTCGCGGGCGCCCACGGCGTCGATGAGGGCGTCCACGCGGGCGCGGTCGCCGCGGCGCGGGATGGGGAATCCGAAGCGGTGCCCGTCGACGCCGAGCGACACGAGGTCACGGCCGCGCAGCGAGGTGTCGCGCGGCAGCGGGCGGGCCTGCGGGATGTAGCCGATGCTGCGGCTGCCGCGGCGCTCCACGGGCGCGCCGCCCACGGTGATCTCGCCCCGCGAGAGCGGCTCGAGGCCGAGGATCGCGCGCAGCAGCGTCGTCTTGCCCGACCCGCTCGGCCCGAGCACCGCGACCAGTTCGCCCGCGTGCACATCGAGGTCGAGTCCCGCCCACAGCTCCCGGTCGCCGCGCTGGAGCGCCGCGTCCCGGATGCTGAGGATGACGGGGCGATCCGCGCCGCGGGATGCGGGCGTCACGCGTCCAGCGCTGTGCTGAGCGCCTCGATGTTCGCCTGCATCCACGAGATGTAAGTCTGCCCCTCCGGCAGCGTTTCCGAGAACGCGATCACCGGGATGCCGAGCCCGTCGGCCTCGGCGACGATCTCCTGCGTCTCGGCGCCGCCGGTCTGCGTGTTCGTGATGACCACGCGCACTTCGCCGCCCTGCACGAGCGCGAGGGATTCGAGCAGGGTCGCGGGCGCGACATCCTGTCCCTCCTCCACCGCCTCGCTGAACGCGTCGGGCGTCGCGTTCTCGAGCCCTGCCGCCTGGACGAGGTACACCGGCACCGGCTCGGTGACGAACACCTTGCCGCCGCTGTGCGCCGCGCCGATCTCGTCGAGCGACGCCTCGAGACCGTCGACCTCGCCGGAGAACGCCTCGGCGTTGGCGGTGAAGGTCTCGGCGTCGTCGGGGCTGAGCTCGCCGAGCTCCGTCGCGATCGCCTCGGCGACGTGCGCGATCGTGTGCGGGTCGTACCAGACGTGCTCATTGAAGCCCTCGACGTGCTCGTGGTCGCCGTGGTCGTGAGCGTGGTCCTCGGCGTCCTCGGCGCTCTCCTCGTCGTGGCCGGAGTTCTCGGGCCAATCGTGGGAGTACTCGACCGCCGTGACGACCGGCGCCTCGGTGCCGCTGGATTCGATGAGCGCATCGATGAACGAGTCGTAGCCGCCGCCGTTCTCGATGACGAGGTCGGCCTTCGACACGGCGAGCTGGTCGCGCGCGCTCGGCTCGAACGAGTGCGGATCCTGCGACTCGTTCGCCACGATCGACGTGACGTCGACGAGGTCGCCGCCGATCTCCTCCGCGATCTGCCCGTACACGTTGGTCGACGCGACGACCGCGATCTTCCCGTCGCTGCTGTCGTCGCCGCTGGCGGTGCCCGCACATCCCGCGAGGACGAGGGCGGATGCTGCCGCCAGGCCGAGCACGGGCAGGGAACGTCGCACGAAGGTCATGCCCTCGAGCCTAAGGCTAATGAGAATCGTTCTCAAATCGCGGTCGGACGTTGCTCAGATGTCAATGAACTTCCGGCTCACACGACCCCAACGTGAGGACGCCACCCACCTCCCCTCCGGTGAAACGACAATGTGCGGACGAGACGGTGGGAAAAGCCCGAGGTCTCGTCGATGCACTGTCGTCTCACGTCGGCAGCGGGCGTCCGGTGGGCGCCGGGGGCGCAGCATCCGTCCCCGGCGACGCGGAGCACGGAATCGGAGGAATCGCCCGACACGCCGGGGAGCGGATGCCGCGGACCGGCGCGTCGCCGAAGACCTCCGATTCTGTGCGCGGGCGTCAGTCGAGGAGGAGGGCGGGCTCCTCGAGGATCGACGCGACGTCGGCGATGAAGCGCGACATGCCGTCGCCGTCGACGACGCGGTGGTCGAACGAGCCGGCGACAGTCGTGACCCAGCGGGGGCGCACCTCGCCGTCGACGACCCACGGCTTCTGGCGGATCGTGCCGAGCGCGACGATGCCGGCCTCGCCGGGGTTGATGATCGGGGTGCCGGCGTCCATGCCGAACACGCCGATGTTCGTGATCGTGATGGTGCCGCCGTGCTGGTCGGCGGGGGTCGTCTTGCCCTCGCGCGCGGTGAGCGTGAGCTTCTCGAGCGCGCGGGCGAGCTCGCGCATCGAGAGGTCCTGCGCGTCCTTGATGTTGGGCACCAGCAGGCCGCGCGGGGTCGCGGCGGCGATGCCGAGGTTCACGTACCGGCGCACGCGGATCTCGGCGCCGTTCTCGGCGTCGACCCATGCGGCGTTCACCATCGGCGTGCGCCGGGCGGCCCAGATCACGGCGCGCGCCATGATGAGCAGCGGCGACACCTTGATGTCGGCGAAGTCCGGCGAGGTCTTGAGTCGCTTGACGAGCTCCATCGTGCGGCTGGCGTCGACATCGGTCCACACCGAGACGTGCGGCGCCGAATAGGCCGACTGCACCATCGCCGACGACGTGGCCTTGCGCACACCCCGGACCGCGATGGTCTCCTCGCGGCCCGCGGCGTCGGGCGCGGGGGTCGACGGAGCGACTGCTGCCAGACCGGGCGCCGCAGCGGGCGCCGGCGCTGCGACCGGTATGGTCTCCTCGCGCACATCGCCCCATTCGGGCGTCTCGATGTTGCGGAACACACTCGCCTGCGACGCCTGCCGCACGACGTCGTCGCGGGTCACCTCGCCCGCGGGGCCGGTGGGCGTGACGGCGGCCAGCTCGACCCCGAGGTCGCGCGCGAGCTTGCGGATCGGGGGCTTCGCGATCACCCCGACGGATGCCGCCACCCGCTCTTCAGCCGCGACCGCGGGCTTGCGCCGCCGTGACTGCACCTGCCC
>DATEOM010000416.1:0-2510 GCA_035274105.1 Microbacterium sp. | reverse complement strand
GCCCTCGGGCTTCGGGTCGTCGTAGCCGAGCTCCTCGCCCTCGGCGAGGCGGAACTGCTCGCGCACGAGGTCGATGCCGGTGACCTCTTCCGAGACCGGGTGCTCGACCTGGAGGCGCGTGTTGACCTCGAGGAACGAGATGGTGCCGTCGGCGCCGATGAGGAACTCGCACGTGCCGGCGCCGACGTACCCCACTTCGCGCAGGATCGCCTTCGACGCGGCGTACAGGGTCTTGTTCTGCTCGTCGCTGAGGAAGGGCGCGGGCGCCTCTTCGACCAGCTTCTGGTGGCGGCGCTGCAGCGAGCAGTCGCGCGTCGAGATGACGACGACGTTGCCCGCGGCATCTGCAAGGCACTGCGTCTCGACGTGGCGCGGCTTGTCGAGGTACTTCTCGACGAAGCACTCGCCGCGGCCGAAGGCGGTGATCGCCTCGCGCGTCGCCGACTCGAACAGCTCTGGCACCTCGTCGATGGTGCGGGCGACCTTGAGGCCGCGCCCGCCGCCGCCGTAGGCGGCCTTGATCGCGATGGGCAGGCCCACCTCCTCGGCGAACGCGACGACCTCGTCGGCGCCGGCCACCGGACCGGGGGTGCCGGGGGCGAGCGGGGCGCCCACCTTCTCGGCCACCGCACGGGCGGTCACCTTGTCGCCGAGGGCCTCGATCGCCTCGGGCGACGGGCCGATCCAGACCAGGCCCGCGGCGATGACGGCGCGGGCGAAGTCGGCGTTCTCGGCCAGGAAGCCGTAGCCGGGGTGCACCGCGTCGGCGCCGGAGCGGCGCGCGACGGAGAGGATCTTGTCGATCGACAGGTACGTCTCTGCACTGGTCGCGCCCTCGAGGGCGTACGCCTCGTCGGCGAGGCGCGCGTGCATGGCGTCGCGGTCCTGATCGGCGTAGACGGCGACCGAGGCCTTTCCGGCGTCGCGCGCGGCGCGGATGACGCGGACGGCGATTTCGCCGCGGTTGGCAACGAGAACCTTGGCGATACGAGGCATGAGTGCCAGCCTACCGACGGCGCCCCGAGGGCTTTTGACCGGTTCGTACAAGAACCGACGAGAAACGTGGGATTCCTACTACAACGACTCCGGACCGATTTCCGGGGTCATGAGCGACGGGTCGGACGTGTTCCACAGCGCCGTCCACTCCACGCCCACCTCGCGCACCAGCCGCCGCAGCGTCGATACCGACATGCCCACGACGGTGGACGGGTCGCCGTCGACCCGCTCGATGAACGCGCCGCCGAGGCTGTCGACGGTGAACGCGCCGGCCACGTGAAGGGGCTCGCCGGTCGCGACGTACGCGTCGATCTCAGCATCCGTCACATCCGCGACGAAGGAGACGGATGCTGCAGCCGTCGCGTGCACCTCCCGCGGAGGCGTGCCGGGCTCGATGCGCACCACGGCGTGACCGGAGTGCAGCACGCCGGTGCGCCCGCGCATCGCGCGCCAGCGCGCGGCGGCGTTCTCGGGTGTGTAGGGCTTGCCGAGCACCTCGCCGTCCAGCTCGAACATCGAGTCGCCGCCGATCACCACGCCGTCGAAGTCGGGGATGTCGTCGCGCAGCCGCGCCGCGACGTCTGCCGCCTTGCGCCGCGCGAGCAGGAGCACGTGCTCGTCGGGTGCGAGCGTGCGTTCCTCAGCCGCCTCGACCGCCGCGATGACGGCCTCCTCGTCGACGTCGGGGGCCACGGTGAGCGGGCGGATGCCGAACTGCCCGAGAAGCATGAGCCGGGCGGGCGAGGTCGAGGCGAGGCAGACGCGCATCCCCTCACAGTACGGGGCGGGACGTAGGCTCGTCGGGTGAGTGAATCCGGCGACCTCCTCGATCTCGACATCACGGGCGTCGCCCACGGCGGCGTGTTCGTCGCGCGGCACGAGGGACGCGTCGTGTTCGTGCCCGACACGATCCCGGGTGAGCGCGTGCGCGTGCGGCTCACCGACACGGCGAAGAAGTCGTTCTGGCGCGGCGAGACCCTCGAGGTCCTCGAGGCTTCGCCGCACCGTCAGCTGCACGTGTGGCGGCAGGCCGACGTCGATGTTCCGCCGGAGCAGCGGCCCGGCGGCGCCGACTTCGGCCACATCGCGCTGGAGCACCAGCGCGCGCTCAAACTCGAGGTGCTGCGCGACGCGCTCCACCGGTTCGGCGGCATCTCCGAGCCCGTCGCCACGATGAGCGGCGTCGCGCCGGTGCCCGCTCCCGATGGCGCGGAGGCCGACGGCGAGTCCGTCGACGGCACCGGGTGGCGCACCCGTGTCAGTCTGCACGTCGACGCGGACGGCAACGTCGGCCAGTACGCCGCGCGCAGCCACCGGGTGGTCGCGCTCGAAGACCTCCCCCTCGCCACCGCCGAGGTCGAGCGCGCCGCGCTCGCGCTGAACGGCGGCGAGCCCGGCCGGATCGACCTCATCCAGCCCGCGGACGGTCGCGTTCGCCTGCTCCCACGGCCGGAGCGGAGGACGGATGCTGCGTCCCGCCGCGGTCGCGGCGTGCGACCGGTCGCCGCCAAGCG
>DATEOM010000415.1:0-2958 GCA_035274105.1 Microbacterium sp. | reverse complement strand
GGCGGCGGTGGTGGCGGCGGAGGCGGTGGCGGCGGCGGATCCGTCGTCGGCTCGGGCTGGGCCCGTCCCTCGTCCGGCTGGCGCAGCTCGGGCTACGGCGCCCGCACCGTGCAGTGCGGCAACAGCTACTGCTCCAGCGGCTTCCACTACGGCGTCGACCTCGCGGCCGGGTGCAGCTCGGGAATCTACGCCGCATCGGCGGGACGCGTCGTCTACGCCGGTTGGAACGGCGGCTACGGCAACTACATCAAGATCGACCACGGCGGCGGCATCGGCACCGGATACGGCCACATCCGCTCGGGCGGCATCTTCGTCGGCGTCGGCCAGTGGGTGAACGCCGGCCAGCTCATCGCGAGCGAGGGCAACACCGGCAACTCGTTCGGCTGCCACCTCCACTTCGAGACCTACGTCAACGGCGGCACGACCAACCCCATCAACTTCATGGCGGCGCGGGGAATCTCGGTCTGAGGTCGCACCGTCCGAACGACGAGAACCGGGTGCCGGAGCATCCGGTTCTCGTCGTCTGGGGGGCTGTCGGCGATCAATCCGCCGGCTGGACGGCGTCCTCCGGCCACCGCAGCACGGCGATCGGCTCTCGCGGCGGCCGCTCCGGACGCGGCTCACCCGGTTCCAGCCTTTCCGTCGTGACGACGACGCGCGCCCCCGTGAGGATGGCCGCCCGCGCGAGCGCGTCGCCGGCGGGAACCCGGCCGAGGCTGCGAACGGAGTACTCGTCGTCGTCGCCCTCGGCCACCCAGGGCGCCTCCCCGAGCGCATCGAGCAGGCGCTCGGAATCGACCATGTCGTCGGCGAGCACCAGGGTGTCGACCTGCGCACGCTGCAGCAGCGGCGTGATCTCGCGCACGCCCTGGGCTCCCAGCCGGTGCCCCTGCGCCGATGCCCGGTCGAGCGCGTCGCCCTCCTCGTCGCGAAGCTCATGATCCAGCGCGTCCGCGACGGCTTCGTCGACAGCCGCCTCCGACGCGCCGTCGGCGCGTGTGTGCGCATCGACCTCGATGACGAGATCCCGGACGGAGCGATCCAGCTTCTCGAGCAGCATCTGCCGGGCGCGTGTGTCTCCCGAGACAACGACGAATCGCGGCTCTTCCTGACGCGCGACGCGATCGACTGTTTCCGCCACGTCTGCCTGGTTGCCGCTCCATACCTCTTCGGAGTGACGCTGATAGCGGGCCTGCGACCAGCCGCCCGCACTCACCTTGGGCAGGCTGTCGGTGTCGCCCTCGACCTCTTCCACACGCTCGGGCTCGTCGACCCCGGCACGTTCGACCCGGACGCTCGCACCCTCGCGCGCGGTCTCGACCACGAGGTACGCCAGGTCTTCCCGGCGATGCCGGAGGAGTGCGAGCAGCAGCGGCACGGGGCCGTGCGCGAACTGCTCCGGCCCGCCGCGCGGACCGGCGAAGCTCTCGTCGACTTCGATCCGTCCCTCCCGCACGAGCACGTACCGCGTCGATGGGCTCCGGAAGCCCGTCGCCGTGTTGAGCGCGCCTTCGATCGCCAGGACGTCGGCAGCCGGGGCACCGGTGGCCTTCACGGCGTCGCGTACCGCCCGTCTGCGGGCGAGCTCATCCGGTTCGGGAAGATCGCTCGGACCGTCGATGTAGGCCGTCGTCCACGGGCCGCGTTCCGCGAGCAGTGACGCGAGATCCGTGGTTTCAGCCATCGGCCGGCTCCTGTGCGTCATGCCGGAACGCCGCCTGGGTCTCTTCGGAGTCGGTGTCGTCGGGCAGAGGTTCGGTTTCGCGGAACGGCTCGGCGTGCGCGCTCCCGCCGTGACCCTGCACCATTCCGCGGGTCTCCTGCTCCATCTGCTCGTCCAGCCGCGGGCCGTGAGTGGTGTTCCCGCGTTCTCCGCCAGTCATGTCAGCTCCTTTGCTCGGGACGGACAAGGCCGCCCACCCGGGCCACGTTCATCCGTATCCGCGCGACGAGCGACGGGGTTGACAAATCCGCCGACAGGATCGCGAGCGCCTCACGCCCCGTGCCGGCACACCGGGAAATGACGAAGAGCGGATGCCGAGGCATCCGCTCTTCGTGTGGAACCGCTGTCAGAGCGTGCTCGGTGCGACGCCCTCACCCTGGGTGCGGGTCTCGGCGTCGTGCTCCTTGAAGCGGTCGAACGCCTCGCCCACCAGGCGCTCCGCCTCGGCGGCGTCGCCCCACTCGTCGACCTTGACCCACTTGTTGGGCTCGAGGTCCTTGTAGTGCTCGAAGAAGTGCGCGATCTCCTTCTGGAGGTACTCGGGGATGTCGGCGACGTCCTGGATGTGCGCCCAGCGCGGGTCCTTGGCGAGCACCGCCACGACCTTGTCGTCGCCGCCGGCCTCGTCGCTCATCTTGAGCACGCCGACGGGACGCACGCTCGCCAGGATGCCGGGGGCCAGGTCGACGTCGAGGATCACGAGCACGTCGAGCGGGTCGCCGTCCTCGCCGAGGGTGTTCTCGAAGAACCCGTAGTTGGTCGGGTAGCCCATGGGCGTGTAGAGGATGCGGTCGAGGAACACGCGGCCGGTGCCGTGGTCGACCTCGTACTTCACGCGGCTGTTGCGCGGGATCTCGATGACGGCGTCGTACGCGCCCATACTGGTGCTCCTTCGAAGACTGTGGATTGCCGCGACCAGCCTAGTCGCGGCGCGTCGCGGGTACGGTGGGCGGGTGGAGGAGCGCAGACCCGGACTCGACCCCGCCGTCGCCGAGGTGCGGCTCGCCGTGCGCCGTGCGCTCACCGGCCTCGAACCCGGCACCACGGTGCTGGTCGCGCTGTCGGGCGGTGCGGACTCGCTGGCGCTGGCCGCGGCGACGGCCTTCGAAGCCCCGAAATCCGGCCTCCGCGCCGTCGCGCTGACGGTCGACCACGGCCTTCAGGACGGATCGATGGATGCTGCCGCCGCCGCCGCAGCGAGCGCACAGGCGCTCGGGCTCGAGGCGAGCGTCGTG
>DATEOM010000414.1:0-9220 GCA_035274105.1 Microbacterium sp. | reverse complement strand
ACGACCCCGAGCCTGTGGGCCGTCGTCGGCGCGACGGGGACGGGTAAGACCGCGCTGTCGCTCTCACTCGCTGAGGCCCTCGCGGCCCGCGGCCGACCGGCCGAGATCGTGAACGCCGACGCGATGCAGCTGTACCGCGGCATGGATATCGGCACCGCGAAGCTTCCCGAATCCGAGCGGCGCGGCATCCGTCATCACCTGTTCGACGTGCTCGACGTCACTGACGATGCGGCGGTCGCCTGGTATCAGGATGCCGCGCGCACGGCGATCCGCGAGATCCACGGCCGCGGCGCCGACGCGGTGCTGGTCGGCGGGTCGGGGCTGTATGTGTCGAGCGTGCTGTTCGACTTCCGCTTCCCGCCGCGCGACGAAGAGCTGCGCGCCCGGCTCGAGGCGGAGCTCGACCAGCACGGCCCCGGCGCTCTCTACGCCCGCCTGCGCGAGCTCGACGCCGCGACGGCGGCCAAGGTCGATCCGCGCAACGGCCGCCGCATCGTGCGCGCCCTCGAGGTGCTCGAGCTCGGAGAGCGCACGCACGGCGCGATGCTGCCCGACGAGCCCGTGCTCTGGCACGACGACACCCGCATCCTCGGCGTCGCGGTGCCGCGCGACGAGCTCGTCGTCCGCCTCGACGCGCGCGTCGAGGCGATGTGGCAGGACGGGCTCCTCGACGAGGTACGGGCGCTGCGCGAGCACGGCCTCGAGCGCGGCGTGACCGCGCGCCGCGCCATCGGCTACGCGCAGGCGCTCGCGCAGCTCGAGGGCCAGATGACCGAGGCCGAGGCGATCGCCGAGACGCAGGCGCTGACGCGCCGCTACGCGAGGCGCCAGGTGTCGTGGTTCAAGCGCTACGACGATCTTCGGTGGGTGGATTCGGGAACGGATGCTGCGGCCCTGGCAGACTCGTGGGCATGAGCATCGCGATCCGGGCCTTCGACCTTTCCGACACCGAGGCCGTGGTCTCGCTGTGGCAGCAGACGGGCCTCACGCGGCCGTGGAACAACCCGTACCAGGACATCCGCCGCAAGCTGTCCGTGCAGCCCGAGCTGTTCCTGGTCGCCGTCGACGGCCGCACCCTCGTCGGGACGGTCATGGCCGGCTACGACGGTCATCGCGGCTGGCTCTACTACCTCGCGAGCGCACCCGACCGGCGCGGCGAGGGGATCGCCCGAAAGCTCGTCGCGGAGGCGGAGGAGCTTCTCACCGATATGGGCTGCCCGAAGGTGCAGCTCATGGTGCGGCCCGAGAACGGGATCGCACAGGGGTTCTACGAGTCGCTCGGCTACGAGTCGTTCGAGACGTGGAACACCGGCAAGCGCCTCATCGCCGACTGAGCCGGGCCGCGTCCGCCGCCCCGGATCGCGCCCGTAGACTGGTGCGATGCCGCAGACGATCGCGTTCACCAAGGGCCACGGCACCGGCAACGACTTCGTGATCGTCCCCGACCCCGACGGCGCGCTCGACCTCAGCGACGACCAGGTCGCGGTGCTGTGCGACCGGCGCTTCGGGATCGGCGGCGACGGCATCCTGCGCGTGGTGCGCGCGAGCGCGATCGACGAGGGCGCCGAGGCGGCGCAATCCGGTGCCGAGTGGTTCATGGACTACCGCAACGCCGACGGCTCCAAGGCCGAGATGTGCGGCAACGGCGTACGGGTCTTCGTGCGCTACCTCGTCGACGTGGGCTGGGCCGATGTCGACGGCACGCCCCTCAAGATCGGCACGCGTGCGGGCATCAAGACCGTCACCCGCAGCGACCGCGGGTACGAGGTCGACCTGGGCCCGTTCGTGGTCGACGACTCCGGTGTGCTCGTCCGTACGCGCGGCGGCGGCGCACCGCGCCCCGGCGTCGGCATCGACGTGGGCAACCCGCACGTCGTCGTGGCGCTGCCCGACGACGCGGAGCTCGAGGGCCTCGACCTCGCGGCGCAGCCCCTGCTGCACCCCGAGCCGCCGCACGGCGCGAACGTCGAGTTCGTGGTGCCGAGCGATCCGCTCGTGCACGAGGGTGTCGGATCGATCCGCATGCGCGTGTTCGAGCGCGGGGTGGGTGAGACGCTGAGCTGCGGCACAGGGGTCGCCGCGGCGGCGCTCGCGGTCCGGCACTGGGCCGGACCCGCCGCGCCGGACCACTGGGTCGTCGAGGTCCCGGGCGGCACGCTGGGCGTGCGGATGCCCGAGGTCGGCGGCGAGCGGCACGTGCTGCTGTCCGGCCCTGCGACGCTCGTCTACACCGGCGAGGTCACGCTCGCGTAGCAGGCGTCAGAGCCCGGACAGGTCGGGCAGGTCGATCGGCTCGCTCGGCGGCGAGCCGTGGCGACGCACCTTGAGCACGCGGAAGCCGCGGGCGGTCGCCGCACGGTGCACGCTGAAGCGCCGGTCGAGCGTCGCGGCGAGCCACCGCTGCAGCGAGTCCGAGCCGAGGTTGCGCTGCACCACGAGCCACGCGTCGGCCCGCTCATCGAGCCGGGGAAGCCAGCGTTCGAGCAGGCCGTGCAGCTCGTTCTTGCCCACGCGGATCGGCGGGTTCGAGCGGATCGTGCGGAAGAGCAGATCCTCGGGAACATCATCGGGGAGCGAGGCGTTGACGTTGTGGAGCCCGAGTGCCGAAGCGTTCCGGCGCACCAGGTCGAGTGCTCGTTCGTTCACGTCGACGGCCCACACCGTCGCGTGGGGCGCATCGAGCGCGAGGCTGAGTGCGATCGGTCCCCACCCGCACCCGAGGTCGAGGAAGTTCCCGCTCGCCGGAGGCGGGGGAGTGTTCGACAGCAGCACCGCGGTTCCCGAGTCCACGTGATCGGGGCTGAAGACGCCCCCGGCGGTCGTGACCTCGAGATCGCGACCGGCGAGTGTGACCCGGATGCGGCGCAGATTCTCGGGGCTGGCGGGCGTCGCACTGAAATAGTGGTCACTCCCCATAGCCGATGAGCCTAGCGGAGGCGCTCGGCAGAGCGGGAAGCTAGAATTCACGGGTGCCGCGAACCGGCCGATGAACGCGGGAAAACGGCATCCAACGCCAACAACCAAAGGAACACATGACGGATACCACGACACCCCAGAGCACCGACGAGACGCCGGTGGACCCGGTGGATCGCGTGCTGGCGCGCGCCGAAGCGCGCTCGGGGGTGCACGTCTTCGGAGCCGCCCAGGCGCTCCAGGACGAGGCGACGATCGGGCGTGCCGACACCGACGGCGAGCAATGGGATCGCGAGGAGCGCGCGGCGCTCCGGCGCGTTCCCGGGCTCTCCACCGAACTCGAAGACGTCACCGAGGTCGAGTACCGGCAACTGCGCCTCGAGAACGTCGTTCTCGTGGGCGTGCATGCGCAGGGCGAGACGGAGGACGCCGAGAACTCGTTGCGCGAGCTCTCGGCGCTGGCCGAGACCGCGGGCGCCGTCGTCCTCGACGGCGTGCTGCAGCGACGTCCTCACCCGGACCCCGCCACCTATGTGGGCCGCGGCAAGGCGGAGGAGCTGCGCGACATCGTCGCGGCGGTCGGCGCCGACACCGTGATCGCCGACACCGAACTCGCGCCCAGCCAGCGCCGCGCGCTCGAAGACGTGGTGAAGGTCAAGGTGATCGATCGCACGACCGTGATCCTCGACATCTTCAGCCAGCACGCCAAGAGCCGCGAGGGCAAGGCCCAGGTCGAGCTCGCACAGCTCGAGTACCTGCTCCCGCGACTGCGCGGCTGGGGTGACTCGATGAGCCGCCAGGCCGGTGGCCAGGTGGGTGCCGGCGGCGCGGGCATGGGCTCGCGCGGTCCCGGTGAGACGAAGATCGAGCTCGATCGTCGCCGCATCCGCACGCGCATGGCGCAGCTGCGCAAGCAGATCCGCGACTTCGCGCCCGCGCGCGACGCGAAGCGTGCCGAGCGCAAGCGCAACACGATCCCGTCGGTCGCGATCACCGGGTACACCAACGCCGGCAAGTCGTCGCTGCTCAACCGCCTCACCAGCGCGGGTGTGCTCGTCGAGAACGCCCTGTTCGCGACGCTGGACGCCACCGTGCGGCGCACCGAGACGGGCGACGGTCGCATCTACACGCTCACCGACACCGTCGGGTTCGTGCGGAACCTCCCGCACCAGCTCGTCGAGGCCTTCCGCTCGACGCTCGAAGAGGTCGGCGAGGCCGACGTCATCGTGCACGTGGTCGACGGCTCGCACCCCGACCCGGCCGCGCAGCTGGCGACGGTGCGCGATGTCATCGGCGACGTGGGTGCGCGCGACATCCCCGAGATCATCGTCTTCAACAAGGCCGACCTGATCGACGACGACGCCCGACTGCTCTTGCGCGGACTCGAGCCGAAGGCCGTGTTCGCGTCTTCGCGCACCGGCGAGGGGATCGACGAGCTTCGGGCCCTCGTCGAGGAGACGCTGCCGCTGCCGGCCGTCGAGGTGCGGGCGCTCGTGCCCTACGACCGCGGCGACCTGGTCTCGGCGATCCACGAGCAGGGCATGATCCTGTCGCAGGAGCACGAGGAGGGCGGCACCGCCGTGCACGCCCGCGTCGGCGAGCACCTCGCCGCGCGTCTCGCCCCCTTCACGGTCTGAGACCGGGAGCCGCCGCTCGAGCTTCTAGTCGAGCTCGAGCGGCGGCACACCCGGTGTCTCGAAGCCGAACACCCGGCCGAGGAACGCGAGTTCGGCCTCCATGGTCCGCACGAGCGTCGTGGCGCTGCGGAAGCCGTGGCCCTCGCCCTCGAACGCGAGGTAGGCGTGCGCGATGCCGTTCGCGGCGAGAGCGTCCCGCACCGCCTCGGACTGCGACGGCGGCACGACGAGGTCGTCGAGCCCCTGCTCGATGAGCAGCGGGGTGCGCAGCCGGTCGAGGTGCGACAGCGGCGACCGCTCGGCGAACAGCGCTTCGGCCTCGGGAAGCGGCCCGACCAAGCCGTCGAGGTAGAGGGCTTCGAAATCATGCGTGTCGTCGGCGAGCTTGCGGAGGTCGGCCACGCCGTAGCGGCTGATGCCCGCGGCGAAGGCGTCCGAGTTCGTCAGCGCGCAGAGCACCGTCCAGCCGCCCGCCGAGCCGCCCGCGATCGCAAGACGTGTCCCGTCGGCCGTGCCCGCCGCCGCGAGTCCGCGCGCCGCGGCCACGACGTCGTCGACGTCCACGACTCCCCACTGCCCGAGCAGGCGCTCCCGGTACGCGCGCCCGTAGCCGCTGGATCCGCCGTAGTTCACGTCGAGCACGCCGATTCCGCGGCTGGTCAGGTAGGCGATCTTGCCGGATGCTGCGCCCCCGACGTGGTCGGTCGGACCGCCGTGCACGAACACCACGTACGGGGGCCGCTCACCCTCGGGGCCGACGACCCCGGGGTTCGTCGGCGGGTAGTCGAAGGCGTGGACGGGGCCGTGGGGACCGGGCACGGTGACCGCGCGGGAACGCGGCGTCCATTCGGCGCCCCAGGGCGAACCGCCGCCCGCGACCACCCGCGTCGCCGCGGGGTCGTCGACGTCGACCTCCCAGAGCCCCGCACCGCCGGAGCCGGCGCCGGAGACGAGCACGCGCCCGCCCCGGGCGTCTTCGATCGACAGGCGCGTCACCGCGTCCACGGCGAGCAGGCGGCTGCCGCCGGCGCCGTCGAGCAGCACGAGCTCTTCGGCTCCGTTCGTCTGCACCGCGACGATGCGGCCGTCGTCGAGCACGGCATACCACCGCGTGCCCAGCACCCACAGCGGGCCGCCGGTGTCGGCATCCGCCTCGGCCACCGGCTCGTGGCGGAGGTCGGCCGTGAGCCGCAGCCGCCACAGGTTCCATCGGCCCGTCGGGTCGTCGGCGTAGACGAGATCGTCGTCGTCCACCCACTCGGGCTGCAGCGGCGACGAGCCGCCGCCGGCGACCGTGGTCCACTCCGGGCCGTCACCGCCCTCGAGGCGCCCGACGCGCAGCTCCGCGCGATCCCAGGCCATGTGCGGGTGATCCCAGGCGATCCAGGCGAGCCGCGTGCCGTCGGGCGACAGCGCGGGGTGGGCGACGAAGTCGCTGCCTCTCGCGAGCGAGGTCAGGCGCGCAGCATCCGTTCCGCTGCCGTCGAGGGGGATGTCCACGACGTCGCGGGCAGGCACGGCGGCGCCGTGCGTGTGGTCCTCGCGCACGGCGAGCAACCGGCCGTGCTGCAGGGTCAGGCCGCCGAAGCGGACGTCGCCGGCGTCGGGTGTGAGCGGGCGCGGGTCGCCGCCGGGGTCGAGCCGCCAGACGCGCTGATCCGTCTTCTCGACGAAGTACAGCACGCCGTCGTCGTCGGCCGTCCAGGAGCCGCCGCCGTACTCGTGCACGCGGGAGCGGGCGCTCCAAGGCGCCGCCAGCACATCGACGACGGCTCCGGATGCCGCCCGCCGGCGCACGGCGGAGCGGCCGCCCTCGTCGGGCACCGACTCGCCCCACCACACTTCCGGATCGTGTGTGCCGACGAAACGCGCGCCCTCGAGCCGGGGGGAGGCAGCGGACACGTCCGCGGCGGAGATCGGGGAGGGCCAGCTGCCGTGGGGGAGCACCGCGGGTGTCGTCACGCACACCACGGTACGACGAAGCCGGTGCGTGCGTGAGCGTGTGGCGGTGGGTCTCTAGGCGCGGGGCTTCTTCGCGGACGCCTCGGCCGGCGCGGATGCGCCGGTCGGGGCATTCGTCGCCTGCGGGATCACCTCGGTGTCGCTCGTGTCGTCGACGACGACCGTGTCGGCGTCGATCACGAGGGTGTCGGCGTTCCCGTCGACATCGGCGTCGGCGTCCTCGAGCACCGTCTCGTCAGCCCCCACGACCTCGTCGGGACGGACCTGCAGCAGCTCGAGGATCCACGTCACGACCAGCGCGACGATGAGCACGAGGAAGACATCCCCCGCGGACAGCGGTCGCAGTGCGAACAGCCAGATCACGGCGAGGACAACAACCAGCGTGCGCACCAGCGTGCGATAGCGGTAGAGCCAGACGCCGAAGCGCCCGGTGCGGAAGCCGTGGCTCGACAGCTGACGGCGCGCCGACGAGTTGAGGCTGCCGATCGCCCGGCGCGAACGCACCGCCGGGGTCCAGCGGCCGGCGAACCAGCCCAGGATCGCGATGACGACGCCGAGCAGCACCGCGATGGCCGCGGTCTGCTGCATCGCGCCGACGAGGCTCTGGTAGACCACGTCGAGAGCCGTGGCCGACAGCCCGAGCTGGACGGCGGTCTGCCCGATGACCGGGTACCCGACCGCGAACGCCAGCGCCAGGGCGCCGCCGCCGAGCGCGAAGCCGATGCCCGAGCCGAGCACGGCGGTGCTGCGGCGGCGCGCGATGAGAATGCCGAGCACGAAGAGACCGATCGTGATGATCGGCAGCCACCAGCCGAGCGCCGTCGCCAGCGCGTACGTCGTGCGGATCGTGACGAGGGTGTCGCCCGTGCCGATGATGATGACCTTGTCGACGGCGGGGATCAGCTGTGCGATGCCCACACCGCGGTCGACGAGGTTCTGCTTGACGCGCTCGACGATCGCACCGAGCTGGATGCCGAGCCCCTCGTCGCTCATGACGACGATGCCGCCGCCGTCGGACGTCGCCGCGGCCGTGAGGGCGCGGTGAGCCGCACGGGTGGTCGCCGTCCAGGTGTCGGCGAACGCGTCGGACTCGACGACCCGCGTCACGGTCTGCGTGAGGAGGTTCTGGAGACCTTCAGCCGCCGGAGCCTGGAGCAGCTGGAGCGCCTGCGATGCGCGCGGCGGCAGCCCGAGCTGGTCGATGCCCTGGAACACGTTCGCGGTGAGCTCTTCGAAGTCGACCTGTGCCTGGACGGCCTCGACCGTCTCGTCGATGATCATCTGCTGGACGGCGGGATCGTCGGCGAGCGGAGCGAGCGTCTGGACGAACGCCGACTCGTCGACGAGCTCCAGCCGCGCCCACGCGGTCACGATCGAGATCGGGACGAGGATCGACGCGATCACGATGCACAGCGCCGAGAAGAACGCTCGCCATCCGCTGCCGGCCGGTCGACTCGCGCTCCTGCCGGTCGGCGGTGCCGAAGCGGCGCCCGCTTTGAGGAGGGCGTTCTCCGCCTCGAGCGCGTCCAGGCGGGCCTGGAGGTCGGGAACGTCTGGCGAGGGCGTCACGGCGGTCATTCCACCTTCATAGCGCGTCGCCCGGGGTGCTCACCACCTCCAGCGTCGTGCGATTCGTGCGAAACGGTCTCAGACCGCGCGCAGCACTGCGACGACCTTGCCGAGCACGGCGGCGTCGTCGCCCAGGATCGGCTCGAACGCGGAGTTGCGGGGGAGGAGCCAGGTGTGCCCGTCGCGCTGGCGGAACGTCTTGACGGTCGCCTCGCCGTCGAGCATGGCCGCGACGATGTCGCCGTTGTCGGCGGTGGCCTGAGACCGCACGACCACCCAGTCGCCGTCGCAGATCGCGGCGTCGATCATCGACTCGCCCGAGACCTTGAGCATGAACAGGTCGCCCTTGCCGACGAGCTGGCGGGGGAGGGGGAAGATCTCCTCGACCTGCTGCTCGGCCGTGATGGGAACGCCCGCGGCGATGCGGCCGACCAGCGGCACGAGCGCGGCGTCGCCGACCGATGGCGCCGCGTCGGCGGGGCTCTCGGTGGCGGTGCCGGGCAGATCGATGAGCACCTCCATCGCGCGGGTCTTGCCGGCGTCGCGCCGCAGGTAGCCGCTCAGCTCGAGCTGGTTGAGCTGGTGCGTGACGCTCGACAGCGACTTGAGGCCGACCGCGTCGCCGATCTCGCGCATGCTGGGCGGGTACCCGTGACGGGCGATCGAGCGCTGGATCACTTCGAGGATCGCGAGCTGCTTGTCGCTCAGGCTCTTGCGCCGGCGGGTCTGGGGCTTCTCTCGCCCGGCCGCGTCGCTCATCTTCCGGCTCCGTCCTGCGCTCGGCCTCCGAGCGCTGTTTCTTCGAATGTCGGAGGCCCGTGGTGGGGTTCTCGTATCGAAACCGTATCCGGATCGCACGCGTTGAGGTGGCAACCTCGCCGCGTGTCGCGTTCGAGAGATCGATGCCCGGATCCGGTATTGACATCCTACAGACTCGAAGATAGCTTCGGAAGAGAGGTTCGCATTCTCCACTCCCGGCCGAGTGGAGAAGGCGAATCTCTCCCCATCAGGAGGAGACGAGCATGACCGCGATCGACTTCACGACGTCCGTTCCGTCGCCGGCCCGCGCCGCCGGCGCGGCCGCACAGCGCGCCACGCGTGCCGTGGCCGGGCGATCCACACGTCTCCGCCTGACGGTG
>DATEOM010000413.1:0-3681 GCA_035274105.1 Microbacterium sp. | reverse complement strand
GAGCCGTACACGGTGGACTCGCTGCCCGATGTCACCGCCTCCTGCGAGGACGGAAGGCGGGTCTCGCTCCGGTTCGGAACACCTGCAGGGGTGAAAGCCGACGACCTGCTGTTCGCGTTCAGCGGCGAAGAGGTCATCGAGCAGAAGCCGTTCGATCGTGCGGCTCTTCAGGCAACCACCGCACCGATTGTCGTGACCATCACAGTGGGAACCAGCTACCACGAGCTCTCGCGTCACGACGAAGAGGAGCCCTCCGAACCGGCATCCCCGCTCCGGTGCGCTTGTTACAGCGGCAGCCCCTGCGACTGCCCCGGCGGCTGACACGCTACTTCGAATCTCTCTGACGCCAGCGCCAGGGACGGCGGGGGGATAGCCGTCGGTCACCGTGTGGTTTCGCCGGGTGCCGACACCGGGCTCAGCTGAGCGCGGCCAGAAGGTGGGCGTTGCGACGGGTGATCAACTGACGAAGGTACGGAACGAGCACGAGACGCTCCGCAAGTGATCCGAAGATCGGTGAGGCGAGCGTGATGGTGTCGGTCATCCGTGACCCGGTCGCGCGTTGCTCGAACCGGTGCTCGTGAATGAACGTCTTGAACGGGCCGCGGACCTGCTGATCGACGAACAGGGTCGGTCTGTCGAGCACGGTGATCTGGGAGGTCATCGTCCACCAGACGCCGAAATGCCGGGCCCGCCACGTCACCGTCTCCCCGAGCCCGATCTGGCCGGTGGTCACGCCGCCCACCGCACGCTCGCCCGAGCGAGACATCGACGAGACATGAGCGTCGATATCCAACGACAGATCGAAGAGCGTGTGCGCGGAAACCGGCGACTCGGTCACGAGCGTGAAGGTCGACGGCATCCTCCCATCATGCCGCCGTGCGGTTGCCGGTAGGGCACCCTCGCCATCTGCCATGTCGCCACTGACAGGGCCCACACCCGGCCCCCAGTCGCGCGCGAAGGCGCCACAAACTCGCGGAATGTCTTGCGGAGCGCGCAGGGAACTCTCCCGACGCCGCCCCGGCGACGCGTCCGGCTGATTGACTGGTGCCTATGGGCGTCGCAGCGATGTTCCCGCTGGGCAGTGTCTTGTTGCCGTACACCCCGCTGGTGCTGCGGGTGTTCGAGCCGCGCTACCTCACCATGATGGGTCGCCTGCTCGATGTGAAGGATCCGGAGTTCGGAGTGGTCCTCATCGAGCGGGGGCTCGAGGCGGGCGGCGGAGACCAGCGCTCCTCCGTCGGCACGATGGCGCGGATCCTTCAGGTCGAGGCGGGCGCCTCGGACCTGTACGTGGTCGCCGTGGGCGGGGAGCGGATCACGGTCGACCGATGGGGCGAGGACGACCCGCACCCGGTGGCGGAGGTGTCGGAGATGGCCCCGCTCGTCTGGGATGAAGCGCTCGCCCCGCTCCATCGCGAGGCCGAGCAGATCGTGCGCCGCCTCGCCACCCTCGCCTCCGTACTCGATGAGGCTCGATGGGACCCTGGCACGGACCTTTCGGATGATCCCGTGGAGTCGTCGTGGCAGCTCGCCGCGATCGCTCCGCTGGGAGAGTACGACCGGTTCCGGCTGCTGAACTCGACCAGCCTCGGAGGCCTGCTGCGCGGGATCATCGACCTTTGCCTCGAGGAGGAGCCAGTGCTCATCGCGCGCGCAGCCGATGCGCGCGACGCCGACACCGGCGACTCCTGAGGCCGAAGCGGCTGAGCGAATGGTGGCCGGATACCGACGCAGTCTCGGCCCCCACGCGGGCGCAACCGCTCAACGCGAAGTATGACCGTTTTGCTGCAGATGCGGCGGCGCTGCGCTCGCCCACGCCTCCGGTGTCGGGGGATTCTTGACACGATTCCGGTCCTCCCCGGGCGCGCACCCGTAGGCGGCGCGGTAGGCGCGGTAGAACGTGCTCTCTTCGCAGCCGACCATGGCCGCCACCGCCGAGATGCTGAGGCCGCGCATGCGCGGGTCTTGCAGCAGTTCCCTGGCGCGGGCCAGCCGGACCGTGCGAATGTACTGGGCCGGGCTGATGCCGAGGTCGCGAAACGCCGACTGCAGCAACCGCACCGAGACATGGAAGCGGGCTGCCACCCGTCCAGGATCGAGATCGGCATCGCCGACGTGCGCGCGGATGTAGGCCTGGGCGCGCACCGCGAGCGCTCGGCCGTCGGCGGCTCGACCCTCTCCCAGACCGGCTGCCAGCACCGCGGCGGCCAGAGACGACGCGGTCTGGCGGACCGATTCCGCTTCACTCGAGGAAAGTTGATCGATGACGGCGTGCGCCTCCTCGAGGAACGCACGAAACACCGACACGAGGGGTCGGGCCCGGGCCGCGGCAGCCGCGCGCGCCTGCATGGTCAGCATCGACGCCGGGGCGAAGGTGCGGGGCGCCTGCAGCACCAGCACGTTGCCGGGCGCGTCGAACACCAGGTCGTAGGGTTGCTCCGCGACGTGCACCGAGGCCATCCCGACTCCTACCCGCTGTCGGTGCTCACCCTGCACGACGACAAGGGATCCCTGCAACGGCGTCAGGATCAGCACATCGTCGCTGAGGTCGGACCGGGCGCCCTTGCGCGTCCGTGACACCGTCGCGGGAGTGTTCTGCACGCGGCTGACGGTCATCCCGTCCCCCAGTCGGGCGACATCCAGCACGCCCTGGAACCGGGTCTCGGTGGAATGCACGGACAACGAGATGAAGTTGTCGGTCACCGATCTGGCCCACTGATCGGTGTCCGCCGCGAGGATGGAAGCGGACATGAGCGCCTCCTTGCGCACACTGAGAGTGATTCACGCGCGAATCGCGACATCCGCGCTGAGTCGTGAACCTAGCGTCGTCTTGACGACATCGGGTCGTCTCAGATTACAACCCAATGGAGGGCACGGTCATGGCTACGAAGAGCGAACAGCACGTCATCTCGAAGAGCTCGGAGGCGACCTTCGTCCCATTCGAGCACCCAGAGGCCGGCGGCGCGGGGGGGACCGCCAGCTTCGGAGAGATCGCCGTCCTGCGTCAGGCGGGGTACGACGGCAGCCTGTTCGTCACCGCGTTCTGGCGCGTCGAACCCGCCGTCTCGCCCCTGTACGACGCCCCGCTCGGCGACGAGTCCGGCTACATCATCCGCGGCACCGCCACGGTCGAGCTGATCGACAGCGGCGAGCGGGTCGATCTCGGCCCCGGCGATCTGTACTCCTTCACCAAGGGCACCCTCATGCGGTGGACGATCCATGAGCCATTCGAGAAGTTCGTCGTCGTCGCCGACCACCCCGCCGGCTGACCGGGGACGCGAGCGGGCGACGGGGACGCTGACGTGGCCCGGTGGTGATCGTTGTCATCGATGCGGTCGACGATCGCATACGCGAGTGAGATGCTGCGTGCGCACAAGCCGACGGCCGACTAACCCGGCTCGTCCGCAGACCCTTCCCGCCGCGCCCATGGCGCGGCGGAAAGGGTCAGTAGCGCGAGGCCTGCGCCTGTCGGGGCGGGCGGCTGTCCGTCTCAGGTCGGCGGCGCGCACCGAGCTGGGGTCGACCGTGGGATGAATCACCTGCTGGTGGTCGAACGGTCGGCGCCCGTTAGAGTCAGGACATGAGCGAGTCCGCGACCGAGACTGCTGTGCGACCGATGCCCGGGACCCGGCTCCGGGGCTTCTCCGGCGGTGTGATTCTCGTGGTCGGCGTCTTACTCGT
>DATEOM010000412.1:0-48247 GCA_035274105.1 Microbacterium sp. | reverse complement strand
CACCCGCTGCGGCGAGCGCCTCGGCAGCCGCGCGCCCGATGCCGGTCGCGGCCCCCGTGACCACGGCGGCCTGACCCGCGCACGAGAAGAGCCGCGCGGGTACGAGCGGCGAGGATTCCATGTGCTCATCCTCGCGCGCGAGGGGCCGGCGCGGGTTCGGGGATTCCGATGCGCGGCATCAGCGGATGCCGGTTCCCGCCGGCGGGACGGCGGGCCAGCGTCGCGTCCATGACCAGGTATCCGGGGCTCGAAGGACGCACGATCGTCGTCACCGGGGCGGGAGGCGGCCAGGGCGCCGCCGAGGCGCGCATACTCGCAGAAGCGGGAGCACGCGTCATCGCCACGGATGTGATGGATGCCGCCACCGCCGCCAGCGGGGGCGTCGAGTACCGGCGGCTCGACGTGTCGGACGAGCGCGACTGGACGGCTCTCGCCGCCTCCCTGACGGAAGTGCTCGACGGCGAACCGCTCCGCGGTCTCGTGAACAACGCCGGCATCACGCACCGCGCCCGGCTCGGCGCCCTCGAGCGTGCGGATTGGGATCGCGTGCTCGCGGTCAACCTCACCGGACCGATGCTCGGCATCCGGGCGCTCGCGCCTCTCATGGGCCCGGGCTCGTCGATCGTGAACATCGGCTCGTCGGCGGCGCTCAATGCGCACTACCCCGTGGCGTACACGACATCGAAGTGGGGGCTGCGCGGCCTCACCCATGTCGCGGCGACGGAGCTCGGGGCGCGAGGCATCCGTGTCAACGTCGTGCACCCCGGCTTCATCGAGACGCCGATGACCGCGAACGCACCCGAGGCGATGCGCGCGGCGCAGCTCGCCCTGACCCCGCTGGACCGCCTCGGGCAGGCGGACGAGGTCGCCGAGGCGGTCGCGTTCCTGCTGTCGGACGCCGCGTCGTATCTCACCGGAGCGGAGATCCCCGTCGACGGCGGTGCGACGTCGTCGGCCGGGGCCAAGTTCATGGCCGACCGCATCGCCGGCGTCTGACGACGCGCGGCACGAACTCCTTCGAATCGAGGTGGACGGGCACCTGCCGACGCCTCCCGGCAGGGAGAGACACCGGATCTGAGGAGTTGGGCCGCGGAGGTCGGCAGGGCAGGGCCGGCACCCCCTAGCGCGCGACCTCCTCGACACGTGCGGCTGCCAGCTCCTCGACGAGCTTGCGGGCGCCGCGGACGGCGATCGCGACGCTCATGAGCGTCGGGTTCATCGCATTGGCGGTGGGGATCGTGCCGTTCCCGCCGACGACGAGACCGTCGACGCCCCACACCCGCGACCACGGGTCGGCGACCGACGTTCCGTCATCGATCTGACCGATGCGGACCGTGCCCATGTAGTGCAGGCTCGAGCCGTTGGGAAGCAGCCGCGGCTCCGCGACGAAGGTGCCCAGGACGTCGCCCGCTCGCCGGAGGCGCTCGATCGCTGTGGCGATCTCGGTCTCCTCGACGTCGGTGAGCGCGTACTCGATCGTCATGTTGGGGAACCCGCGATAGTCCGCCTCGGAGTCGTCGAACGACACTCCGTCCTCGACGCGCGGGAGCTTCCGCATGCCATACCCCATGTTGACGAATCCCCACCGGTTCCCCGCGAACGGCGAGTCCTCGGGGAGCGGGAACGGCGTGTTCTCGGAGTACATCACCTGCAGGCTGAAGGGATGGTCGGGCTCCGAGAACGGGATACGGTTCACCGCGGCGACCGGATCCGCCGCGTTCACCGCGCGCCGCGCCAGCTCGGCGTCGAGCTCCTCTTCCGTCGCGAACCGCCTCATGCGGGAAGCGTCCAGAGCGACCGTCGAGATGACGACCGGATGCTCGGTCAAGTACCGACCGAGAGCCGCCGGACGGATGCCCGACGCCCACAGCAGCTGGGGAGTCCGGAACGCGTCGGCGGCGACGACCACCAGGTCCGCCGATACGAACGACGTCTCGTTCGTGCGCAGATCCTCGACCGTCACGCCCGTGACCCTGTCACCGTCGCGCTCGATGCGTCGCACGAGGGTGAGATCACGTAGTTCGAAGCGGTCCGCCAACGGGTGTCCGGCCTCGATGAGCGGCCCGAGAACGACGTCGGCGCCGGACCAGCGCATCGTGCCATCCGGTTGCGGGTCGCCGGCGACCGGCAGCGTTCCAGGGCCGTACCCCGCCGGCAGTTCGGCACTGAACTCCTCGTCGAGCAGCGAACGGATGGACGCTCCCACCGCGGAGTCTGCGAACGCCGCGTCCTGGACGTGCAGCAGCCGCTTCGCCTCGGCGATGAGATCGTCCCACTCGCCGTCATCGATGAACGAGATCTTCTCGCTGAACGCGGGCGACGGCGTGGCGCAGGTCCAGTGCGCACCCTGACCGCCGACGTTCGTCGCGGCAGCCGCCGCGGGGAACGTGGCGGCGTGCGCCGAACCCGGCCCGCCGAAGTCGAGCAGGTGCGTGCCCTGCCGCGCGGTGAACATGCCCTCGACGACGACACCGGCGGGGATGCCGAGGCTCTCGCGGAACGCGCCCGACTGCGGACCCTGCGACATCTCGCGGGCACGGGCCTTCTCGTCGGGGTCGGCGATGTTGCGGACACTTTCACCGGGGATCGCGGTGAGCTGCGGGCCTGCCTCGAACATCACGACGCGGGCGTCGGGGCTCGCCTCGAGGATGACGCGGGCGTACGCGGAGCCGATCGGGCCGGAGCCGACGATGGCGACGGTGGGGGTGGAAGACATGGGAGTACCTCTTCTGGTCACGCGGTGAGGGGTTCGGAACTGGGTGCCGGTGCAGGCTCGGACTCGTCCGAGAGGCGACCGGCCGGAAGGAGCACCGCGGCCACGACGCCGGCGGCGTAGGTGACGGCGAGCGCCGCGAACACGGGAGCGAAGATGCCGCTGTAGATCCCGGCGACCTGGCTCTGCACGGCGGCGGACGCGTCGTGCACGAACTGCGGCGTCAGCGTCGCAGCATCGAGCGACGACGGGAGGAGTGCCGCGACGCCGAAGCCGATGACGCCGCCGATGATCGCGGTCGCGACGGTCGAGCCGACCTGTCGCACGAGGTTCACCGTCGCCGTCATGCTGCCGGTGTCGCGACGCGGCGCCGCGCTCTGGACGACCGCGATGACGAGACTCATGAAGGCGCCCGTGCCGACCCCGACGACGGCCATGAGGATCATCGGCACCCACAGCGGCAGGCCGACCGGGAGGACCGACATGGCGAAGAGCCCGGCGGCACTCAGCGCAGTTCCCACGATGCAGTAGACGCGGTAGTGGCCGGTGCGGCTGACGAGCCACCCGGTCGCGAGATTGCTCACCAGCATCCCGAACACGGTCGCGATGGGGACGAGACCCGACACCGTCGCGCTCGTGCGGTAAGCCATCTGGATGTACGTGGGCAGATACGCCGTGATCGAGAACAGGCCGATGCCGATGATGGCCGACAGCACCGTGCCGACCGCGATGGTCCGGTCGGCGAAGAGCCGCAGCGGGACCAGGGGCTCGGGCGCCCGCAGCTCGATGAGGAAGAACGCGGCGAACGCCATGCCCGCCACGACGAAGGCGACGACGGATGCTGCCGCCCGTGCGGGATCGCCGATCCACGTCACCGCGAGCACCAGAGCGACCATCGCGATCGCGAACGAGACGGAGCCGCCGACATCGAACCGGCGCCGGCCGAAGCCGGGCAGATGCGGCACGGCGACGAGGGCGAGCAGGAGCGCGGCGACGCCGAACGGGATGTTGATCCAGAACACCCAGGACCAGCCCCAGTAGTCCGTGATGAGGCCGCCGAGCACGGGGCCGATGAGGATCGCGACGGGGAAGGCGGCGCCGATGAGCGCGAGATACCTCGGCCGCTCGCGCGGGGTGGTCACGCGGGCGACGATCGTCTGCGACATCAGGTGCAGGCCCGCCGAGCTCATGCCCTGCACGACGCGCGCACCGATGAGCTGCGGCATGTCCTGCGCGAAGCCGCACGCGAGCGACGCGACGAGGAACAGCACCAGGGACACCAGGAACACGGCGCGCGGTCCCACCGCATCGCCGAGCTTGCCGAGCACCGGCAGAAGCACGGTGCTCGCCAGCGTGTATCCGACAACGACCCACCCCATCTGGGCGAGGGCTCCGAGTTCTCCTGCGACCGTCGCGAGGGAGGTCGACACGATCGTGTGGTCGAGGGCTCCGAGGATCGCGACCGTCAGGAGGGAGACGATCAGGAGGCGAAGCCTCCACGGTGACATGCTCATACGCGTTCTGGCCCGTACGACCGGGCGATCGACGCGACGGGGTGTGCCCCTGGGCGGCCTCGCCACAGGGAACGGGCCTGCGTGGGCCCCGACGTCACTGTCGATTCTAGCCATGCTTTAGTCGAAAAACAACTAAAGAATCAGGAACGCTGTCTCGTGCGCGGGCGGAGGCGCGCCGCGGGCAGTGCGTGTGCGGGCACCGCCGCGCCCACGGTCCCGACGAGCTCGCCGATGCCCTCGACGGTCATGCGCACTTCGTCGCCCTCGCGCAGAGCGGGGATCGTCGAGCCTCTCCCCCACAGCTCGCCGAGGCATCCGCCGTTGCCGACCGTGCCGCTGCCGAGCACGTCCCCCGGGACGACCCGGGAGTTGCGCGAGGCGTACGCGACGAGCTCGGCGAACGGCCAGCCCATGTTCGACACGAGGTCCTCGCCGACGAGCTCGCCGTTGATGCGCACCTCGGCGCGGATCGCGAGGAAGCCGTCGGCGTCGACGTACTGCTCCAGTTCGTCGGCCGTCACGATCCACGGACCGAGACTGGTGCCGAAGTCCTTGCCCTTGGCGGGCCCGAGGCGCACCTTCATCTCGCGCGACTGGATGTCTCGCGCCGACCAGTCGTTCATGATCGTGTAGCCGAAGATGCGGGAGGAAGCCTCCGCCGCCGTCAGGTTCGCCTCGCCGACCCCGGGGGCGTTGCCGACGACGACGGCGACCTCCAGCTCGAAGTCGAGGCGTTCGGTGACCGGCGGGGCGACGGGCTCGCCGGGGCCGAGGATCGTGTGCGGGTTCGTGAAGTAGAACGTCGGCGCCTGGTACCACTCCGGCACGACCTCGCTCTTGCCGTCGACCGACGCGCTCACGCCCTCGACGTGCTCCTCGAACGCGACGAAGTCACGGACGGATGCCGGGACCACCGGTGCCAGCAGGCGCACCTCGGCGAGCGCTGTGCCGGACTCGTCCTCCACCCGGCCGAAGGCTGCGTGCGCAGCATCCAATCCTCCGGCGAGGATGTCGGCGACCGTCTGGCGGTCGGGGAACGCGATGACGCGATCGCCGACGACGAAGCCCTCGCCGACGACCGTGCCGTCGGTCCAGCGCGCGATCCTCATGCGGAGACCTTCGTGCGCAGCAGCTCGTCGGCGTTGCCGGCGAGGATGCGGTCGGTGATCTCGGCTGGGAGGCCGGCCGAGCGCACGAACGCGACCGGGTCGTCGAGCCCCATGTCGAACGGGAAGTCGCTGCCGAGCACGACTCGCGAGCCCCCCGCGACCTCGACGAGGTGGCGCACCGCGATCGGGTCGTGGACGACGGTGTCGAACCACAGCTTCTTCAGGTAGCTCGACGGCTCGTGCGCGCAGCGGCGCGCCTCGGGCCGCACCCGCCATGCCCGATCGGAGCGGCCGATTGCGAACGGCAGGTAGCCGCCGCCGTGGGCGACGACGACCTTGAGCCCCGGGTGCCGGTCGAGCACACCCGCGAAGATGAGGTGCGACAGTGCGACGGCGTTCTCGGTCGGCTGCCCCACCGTGTTCGAGAGGTAGAAGCGGTCGAGTCGCTCGTCGAGGCTGCAGCCGAACGGGTGCAGGAAGATCACACAGCCGAGCTCGGCCGCCCGCGCCCAGAACGGCTCGAGACGTTCGTCCGACAGCTCGACATCACCGGCGAACGACGAGATCTCGACGCCGGCGAGACCGCGACCGAGCACGGCGTCGTCGAGGTACTCGACGAGGTGCGTCGGGTGCTGCAACGGCACGACGCCGAGACCGACGAGGCGGTCGGGCGCCTGGGCGACGTGCTCGGCGATGAGCCGGTTCGTCTCCCCCGCGATCCACCCCGACAGGCCCTCGTTCGCCCACGGATAGAAGTGGTTCGGTGAGACGCTGACCCACTGCCGGTCGACGCCCTGCTCGTCCATCGCCGCCAGTCGCGCGTTCACGTCGGTGAGCTTCGGGATCCGGGCGCCGATCATGGCGCCCGACGCCTGCAGGCTCTCGACGCCGTTGCGCCGGCGCTCGAGATCCGCGGCCGCCGCCACCTCCTCGGGCGCCCGGCGCTCGACCTCGGCGTGCAGCGCCGGCAGAAGCAGGTGCGCGTGGACGTCGACGACCGGCATCCGGTCGCCGCTGACCGAAATGAACTCAGTCATGCGGGCACCGCCATCTGGTGCGCGATGCCGAACATAAGGCCGGCGACGTCCGCGTCCCGGACGCCGTCCAGCTGCCACTGGCCGAGCTGGACGGATGCCTCCACCACGGCCTTGGCGCGCGGCAGCCGGCGCGCGTGGAACTCGTCCCACAGCGCCGCGTCGACGGCGTCGCGTCCGGCCAGCAGCTCGGTGAGCACCAGCGCGTCCTCGAGGCCCTGCGCCGCGCCCTGCGCGATCGTCGGAGGACACGAGTGCGCGGCGTCGCCGATGAGGACGACGCGGCCGCGGTTCCACGGCCCCTCGACGATGTGCTTCGTGAACCAGGTGTAGTTGGCATGCGCGCCGGCTTCGAGGTCGGCGCGGATCGAGTTCCACGGGCCTTCGTAGGCACGCGACTCCTCGAGCATGATGCGCGTGGCGTCCTCGTCGCTGACGTCGAAGCGGTCCTGTGCCTTCTCGACGAGGAAGGCGTACATCGTGCCGTCGCCCGTCGGGGTGTACCCGGCGATGTAGACCGGGCCGCCGTAGTACAGCTCGCTGCGGACGACCTCGGCGGGCCGCGAGACGAACGAGCGCCAGATGCCCATGCCGGTCGGCTCGGGCTTGGTCTCGATGCCGATGAGTCCCCGGACGGCGGAGTTCAGGCCGTCGGCGCCGATGAGCAGGTCGTACGTGCCGACGGAGGCGCCGTCGACGAAGACCTCGACGCCGTCGCCGCTCTGCTCGAGACCTGTGACCTTGGCTCCGAAGCGGACGTTCGCACCGGCCTTCTGCGCGTGGTCGAGGAGGATGCGGGCCAGTGCGGGCCGCGGCATCCCCATCGCCGCCGGATAATCGGGTCCGCCGGTCTTGACGTCCGGAAGCTCGGCGACGATCGGCGCCCCCGGCCCGGGCGCGCGCAGGTTGAGCCCCTCGAAGGGGTAGCCGGCGGCGCGGATGTCGTCCCACGCGCCGAGCGCGTCGAACACGCGCAGGGCGTTGCCCTGGAGCGAGATGCCGGACCCCAGCGCGCTGAGCTCGGGCTTCGCCTCGAAGACGTCGACCTCGACGCCGGCCTTGGCGAGCTGGATGGCGGCCGCGAGTCCGCTCACGCCGCTTCCGGCGATGGCGACCTTGTTGACTGCGGTCATGTCAGAACCTCTCTGTTCTTGGTCTTCGGGGATCACAGAATCGCGACGGGGTTGATCGGCGAGCCGACCGCCCCCGTGATCGGCAGCGGTGCCGCCGACAGCAGGAAGTCCCAGCGCCCGCGCGCCGCACACGCGTCGGCGAGCGCGTCGAGATTCCACATCTCGCCGATCGTGAGTCCCATGTTCGGGATCACGACCTGGTGCAGCGGCTGAAACGCCGGGGCATCGAACTCGTTGGGCCGCACCTCGAAGCCCCACGTGTCGGTGGCGATCGCGGCGATCTCGGTGCGATGCAGCCACCCGGCCGTGGTGAGCGAGAGGCCGGGTGCGGGTCCGCCGGCGTACTCGCCCCAGCCGTCACGGCGGGTGCGGGCGTACTGCCCCGTGCGCACCAGCACGATGTCGCCGCGGCCGACCCGGCTCGAGGCGCCCTGCGCCGCGATGGTCGCCTCGAGGTCGGCGACGGTGATCGCGTAGCCGTCCTCGAGTTCGCCGGTCTCGGGTCGCAGGTGGCGGCCGACGTCGAGGAGGACACCTCGAGAGACGATGACGGATGCCGCGTGCTCGATGCCCGTGACGAGGTCGCCGTCGCTCGTGACGACGTCGCCCGCGCGCCGGCCGTTCCAGGCGTTGCCGTGGTCGAAGATGTGGCCGAGTCCGTCCCACTGGGTGGAGCACTGCAGCGGCATCGCGATCACGTCGTCGGCGCCGCCGATGCCGTGCGGAAAGCCCTGGTTGCCGCGCTCGGCGTCGGTGCCGGTGTCGGTCATCGTGTGCACCGGGTTGGTGCGCCGGCGCCACCCCTTCTGCGGGCCGTTCGTGTCGAACGCCTGCGCGAGCGAGACGACCGAGCCGTCCTGCACGAGGGCGGCGGCCTCGACGCGCTTGGCTGCGTCGATGAAGTTGAGTGTGCCGAGCACGTCGTCCTCACCCCAGCGGCCCCAATTGCGGAACGCCTCGGCGCGCGCCGCGATCTCGGCTGCGGGGTCGGTGCGGTCGAGGTCGCCGGGGTCCTCGGACACCGGCCCCTGAGCCGGTCGAAGGGTCATACCGCCGGTCCTTCCGCGAGGCAGCGGACCACCTGCGTCCCGAGGCCCGAGATGGACCCCGTCATGACGTCGCCGTCCCGCAAGAACCTCTTCCAGTGCTGGCCGTTCCCGGGAGGGCTCCCGGTGAGGAGCAGATCGCCGGGCAGCAGCGTCGTCGTCTGCGAAGCGGCGGAGATGAGCGCCGGGATGTCGAAGAGGAGGTCGCTCGTCGATCCGTTCTGCATCGTGTCGCCGTTGAGCTCGAGTCGCACCGTGAGGTCCTCCCCCGCCACGAAGGGCGCCGGCACCAGGAAAGGACCGGTCGGCAGGAAGCCGGGGGCGTTCTTGGAGCGGAACCAGTCGGTGCCGATCTCCTTCATGTCCTTGCGGAAGACGAGATCGCGCGTCGTCACGTCGTTGACGATCGTGTAGCCGGCGACGTGATGCAGCGCGTCCTCGCGGGAGACGCGGAACGCCTCGGTGCCGATCACGACGGCGAGCTCGAGCTCCCAGTCGTGCACCTCGCTGTAGCCGGGCAGCACGAGCGGCACGTCGTCGCCGACGACGACAGTCGGGAGCCCGAGGAAGAAGTACGGCTCGCCGTTCGCACGGCGGTCATCCATCATCTTGGCCGCGAACTCGCGCGCCTCCTCGGGCGAGCGGGACGGGTCCTGCGTGAGGCCCGCCACGACCAGCTCGATGACGTGCTCGCGATAGTTCGCGCCCGCCTGCACCACCTGGCGCGGCTCGACCGGGGCGGTGAGCACGACGTCGGCCAGCGGCATCCACCCCCCGTCGTGTGAGGCGAGCGCGCGGAGGCGGTCCCAATCGGGGTGCGCCAGGAAGGCGTTGAGTCCGGCGGCGCCGAGATCGTCGTCGGAGACCGCGCGGATGCGGTCGCCGGCGACGAGCCCGAGACGCACGGAATCGCCGTCGCGGAAGCGCGCGAGGGCGAAGGGGGCGGTCAGTCCGTGTGACGACGTCGTCATGTTCTCTCCAGATCCGTGGTTCGGAACGTGGTCCGAGGGTGGGGACGCCTCCGGCATCCCCACCCTCGAGCCTGTCAGCCCTGGCCGTGCTTGGCGTACGGGTTCAGCAGGGCGTCCTTGATCTCGTCCGGAACGCCCTCCTCGGTCGCCGAAGGGCCGTCGGCGGGCGGGAAGGACTCCGTCATCGACATCGGCATGGCGCTGTTGCGGTAGAAGTTGTTCGACCCCTGCGACGGCTTCCAGGTGTTGGCCTCCCAGTCGGGCACGTAGTTGCGGTAGCCGCCGGTGTTGAGTTCGATGCGCAGGCTCGAGGGCTCGCGGTAGTAGAGGAAGTTCTGCTCGCCGATGCCGTGGATCGACGGGCCGTACTCGATCGGGTAGCCGTTCTCGCCGAGGACGTCGGCCGCGATGAGCAGCTCCTCGCGGGTGTCGACCCAGAACGCGTAGTGGTTCACTCGGCCGGCGCGGGTCGAGCCGTCGAGGACGACGCCGAGGTCGTGCGACTTCTCGTTGGTCGTGAGCACCGAGAACACCGAGATCGGGGCCTCGTCGAGCTGCGTGCGCGCCATGAAGCGGAAGCCGAGCACGTCGACGTACCACTGGACGAAGGCGTCGACGTCGCTGGTCGCGATCGTGACGTGGTCGAGCTGGCGCGGGGCGCCCGCGACCTTGCTGCGACGCGAGGGACGGTCCGGGTAGATCGACGCGGCGTCGCCCTCGGTGTCGTGGTGGCGAGTGACGTCCCAGTGAAGGGTCAGCGTGTGGCCCCACGGGCCGGTGAACCGGTAGGCACGGCCGATCTTGTGGACATCGATCCACTCGCCCTGGATGCCGGCGGCCTCGACGCGCTTCGCGGCCTCCTCCAGCGCCTCGGGGCTCGAGGTGCGCCACGCCGCGGTCACGAGACCCGGCTCGTCACCCGGCACGACCACGACCGAGTACGCGTAGTAGTCGCCCCAGCAGCGGAGGTAGACGGCGCCGTCGACGCGGTCGACGACCGTGAGGCCGACCTGCTTCACGTAGAAGTCGACGGATGCTTCCACATCCGGCGACGTGATGGCCACATACGACAGATGCGACAGAAGCTTGATCATCTTCGATCCCTTTCGGTGAGTCATCGGGGTGATCCCGTCAACCACTTTCGCCGAACTCGGGCATATCGAGGAATCCCATATCGCCTATCCCCCGGATCACCGACGTTTATGCGGGAAGCGCGGACAGCAGCGTCGCGGCAAGACCCGTGTCATAGCGCAGATCCGCGAGATCGGAGGGTCGCTCGGCCGTGCGGATCGCCGAGATCGCGCGGCGCAGCGCGACGCGCTCGGAGCTCTCGAAGCGCGTGGGAAGGATGCGTCGACCCGTGGCATCTGTGACGGCCACGATGGTCGCGAGATCCGCGTCGACCTCGACGCGCGTCGCGGCGATCGAGGTGATCCGCAGACGGCCGGGGGACGGTGCGCCCGGCTGCACGGCGGCGGCGATCGACACGGCAGAGCCCTGCTCGGAGTCGAGGAGGGCGAGCACGCGGCCTCCCCACGACTCCGTCGTCCGTGGTGCGAGCGGCGTGCGGGCGATGACCCGCGCCCACCCGATCGCGTCGCGCAACGCCGGACCGAGCGAGCGCGCGGGCGCATGGCACTCGACGACGAGCGCGCCGGGAGCTGGGAGCTCCTCGATCGACGCACCCACTGCGGCGACCATGTCGGCGCGGAGCAGCGGGCGCTCCACGACCACGGGGACGGCTCCGGCGAGCGAGGCGAGAGCATCGAGCGCCTCGATCGGGCCGACGGCAGGTTGCGCGGCGATGACCGCCGCCGCGCCGGCGGCGATCGCTTCCGACGCCGCCACCCACCACGCGTCGCCGCCGGGCACGACGGCGATGGCGCCCTCCACGTCAGGGCTCGCGATCGCGCTCTCCGGCAGCTCGGCCACCGCGGTGCGGTAGGCGTCCAGGTCGGTGCGAACGGGCGTCGTCATGCTGCGGCTCCGATCAGCTCGGCCGCGGCGTCCGCCAGCCGCAGGGCGTAGCGGGCGTCGTCGAGCAGTTCGTCGTACTCCACCGGCAGGCCGGCGTCGAGCAGCTCCGCGAGGGCGCGCCACTCGGCGACGTATCCGTCGGCAGGATCGTGTGCGTAGATCGTGTCGCGGCCGTCCGCGGCGCGCACGCGCACCCGCGCTCCGCCGGCGTGCACGAACGGGGGCGGGAAGCTGACATCGAGCCGATCGGAGGCCGTCGCGACGGCGATGCGCCAGAGCGTGTCGGCGCCCTCCGCGAGCATCACCGTCGTGAGCTGGACCGGGACCCCGCCGGCGACGAAGCCGACCGCGTACCCGAGCGGGCGCAGCGCCCGCGCGAAGACGACGCGCTCGAAGCGCGGGACGAGATCGCGCACGAGCGGCAGATCGTGGATCGCGAGGCCGGTGAGAAGCTGACGCACCACGCCCGCGGCGACCTCGGCGCGCGTGAGGTCGGGAGCGCCCCGCCCGGCGTCCGCCGGTGCGGGCAGCTCGGTGACGAGCTCGTGATACCGCGTGTTGGGCGCCAGCGCGAGCGTGACCGAGATCGAGACGACCGGTCCACCCGACGCGGTGAGGTGATGCTTGGCCCGGCCCCACGCCGGGTCGAAGTAGTGGTTGGTGCCGACGATGAGCGGCACCCCGGCACGACGGCACGCCTCGACGGCTTCCTCCGCCTCGGCGACAGTCGTGCCGAGGGGCTTCTCGCAGAACACCGCGCGCTTCCCCGCGGCGACGGCCGCGATGATCTGCTTCGCGTGCTCGGCGGGCGGGCTGCAGATCGCGACGACCTCAGCCTCCGGATCCGCCATGATGGCCTCGGCACCCGTCGACGAGCGGGCACCGACGCGCGCCGCAAGTGCGGCCGACCGGCCGCTGCCGCCGTCGGCGACGTGCACCACGCGGAACGCGTCGCTCAGGCGCCCGAGCGTCGGAAGATGCAGTGCCGCCACTCCGGGACCCGCGCCGATGATGCCCACACCACCAATCATGGACGCCTCCTTACTTCGGCTGGAAGCGTACCTAAGTGTGAGGCCGTTTGACTATAGAGGTCACGATTTCCGCGTCTGGCATGCAGTGTTATGTAAGAATCGACCATGGCCAGAGAGTCCACCCTGCGGTTCGGCGCACAGACCGACGAGATGACGAGCCTTCTTCGCATCGTCAACATGGTTCGCACCGGCGAAGCCGCGACCCGTCCCGAGATCGGCCGCGTGACCGGTCTCGGCCGTGGCGTCGTGACGCAGCGCGTCGATCACGCGATCGAGATGGGCTACCTCGCCGACGGCGAGTTCGGCCCCTCGTCGGGCGGCCGCGCACCGCGCACCCTCCGCTTCCGCGGCGACGCCGGACGCATCGTCGTCTGCGCCCTCGGTGCGCTCCACATCCACGTCGGCGTCGCACTCCTCGACGGCGACGTCATCGATCAGGGGCATTCGCCGTGGGACGTCGCCCGCGGCCCCGCAGAGACGCTCGACAAGGCCCTGAGCATGATCGACGAGGTGCTCGCACGCACCCCGGACGTGCCGGTCTGGGGCATCGGCGTGGGCGTGCCCGGCCCGGTCGACTTCGACAGCGGTCGCCCGGTCGCACCGCCGATCATGCCTGGCTGGAACGGCTTCGACGTGCGGCGCCGCTTCGAGCAGCGCTACGACGCACCCGTGTGGGTCGACAACGACGTGAACCTGCTCACCTTCGGGGAGCGCGCCCGCCGCGACGACGACCGTCTCGACCTGATTTACTGCAAGATGGGCTCCGGCATCGGCGCGGGGCTCCTCTCGCACGGGCGCATCCACCGTGGCGTCAACGGCGCCGCCGGCGACATCGGTCACGTGCGGGTGCGCGATTCGGATGCCCTCTGCCGCTGCGGCAAGATCGGATGCCTGGAAGCCGTCGCCGGCGGATGGGCGATGATCCGCGACGCCCTCGCCGAGATCGAGGCTGGCGCCACGGGTGTGCTCGCCACCGCCGTCGCCGACGGCGAGGAACTCACGCCCGAGCTCATCTCGATCGCGGCCGAGAACGGCGACGCCCTCGCGATCCGGCTCGTGCAGCGCTCGGCACGCGTCGTCGGCGAGTCGATCGCCGCACTCGTCAACATGTTCAACCCCTCGGTCATCGTGATCGGCGGCGCCATGGCCGGCGCCGGAGAGCTGCTGCTGGCCGAGGTGCGTCAGCGCGTCTACGAGCTGTCGCTCCCCCTCGCCACGCGCGACCTGACGATCGCGCAGTCCGTCAACGACCGGCGCGAGCCGCTGCGCGGCGGTGTCGAGATGGTGCGCGAGCAGCTGTTCGAGGTCACCTTCCCCCGCTGGTTCGGCGACGGACGACCCTCCGTCACCGCGATCCGCGGCGCGCTCGAAGCGGTGGCGTAGGACTCTCGTCATTCGCCGACAACTTCTTACAGAAATCAACAAAAGCGTGTAGCTTCCTGTCTGAAGCCGGCCCTGCCGGCGCCGACACGAGGGAGTGAACACATGGCGTTGCCGCTGCTGCTGGACGATGCGCTCGTCGCGACGGACTCGGGCTTCGCCCTGCGCGTGAGCCTGCCGTGGATCCGGTCGATGCCCCTCGCCGCCGTCACGGAGCTCGCGGTACAGGTCGACGGATCCCCCGTTCCCGTCATGGTCCGGCTCGACGAGCGCGAGGTCGAATCCGACGCCCTCCAGGCCGAGCAGGGCTGGTGGTTCATCCAGGACCGGCTCGAACTGCACGGCGAACGGATGCTGCCGCCCGGCGCCCACGACGTCTCGGTGTCCTTCGTGCTCGTGGTGCCCTACCTGCAGGCCGGGCCGTCCGGGCCGCTGGCCCTGCCGTTCCGCGCCGAACGGCCGCTCGCGCTCGGGGACGCAGCATCCGTTCGCCCGCAATCGACGGCCGGGCGAACGACCGTTCGCGAGCCGGCGAGCGCGCCCCCGAACCACGCTCCCGGTGACTGGACCTTGTCAGCCAGTGCGTTCAATTGGACGCCCGAGGTGATCCGTGCCGAGCGCACGGCCGACGAGATCGCCATCGGCGTCGTCGCCGACGGCGTCGCATCGACCATCGAGATCGAGGCGGGCCAGGTGTGGCGCTCGTTCCCCGAGCCGTCCGACGCGGAGGTGAATGCGTTCCGCGAGCGTCTGGCCTCGGCGGGCGGCGCCGTGACGATCGTCGGCGCGAGCCTCGACGACTGGATCTCGCCGACGTATCGGCGCACCGAGCAGGAGCGGCTCGCGTTCCTCGTGCCGCAGCTGCGCGCGGCAGCCCGGCTGGGCGCCCGCGGTGTGCGCGTGCCGTTCGGTCAGACGGGTCCGGAGCTGCTGCGCCTCGCGCAGCCCGTGCTCGACGAGCTGGACGTGGTTCTCTACGAGGAGATCCAGGGGCAGCAGACGCTCGACGTGCCTGCGGTCGCGGCGAACCTCCAGCTGCTGCGGGGACTCGATGACCCCCGCATCCGCGTGCTGATCGACATCAGCCTGCTCATGCCCTCGCTGCCGCCGTCGTATCTCGACGAGCTCCGCCGGGGTGGCGTCGACGAGGAACTGCTGCGCCGGCTCGAGACCGAGTGGCGCGCACCCGAGACCCACCAGGCCGTGATCGCCACGCTCCGCGCGGGTCGCGTGCCGCCGGCGGTCCACACGCTCTTCATGAACCTGCTGGTGCGCTTCGGCCGGTCCGACGTCGCCGACCTCGAGCCGCTGCTGCCGCTCACCGCCGGCGTGCACCTGAAGTTCTGGGACCTCGACGACGCCGACGGCCGCATCTCCGCGCCGATCGCCGACATCGGTGCGGCCCTGCGACGCACCGGCTTCGCCGGCACCCTCACCAGCGAGTGGGGTGGCCACGAGTGGCTGGACGCCGATCCCGCAGCGACGACCCGCGCGCACCTCGCGCTTGCGCAGCGCGCACTGTCGGCCGTGGGAACGGCCCGCTGACCGCGGGTCGCTCGACCGCACGAAGGGGCCGGACGCGACGCGTCCGGCCCCTGCGTCGTCCCGGGCTCAGTCCTCGTGGTTGTAGTACGGCCAGGGCAGGAAGCGGCGCTCGCCCCGACGGTCGGGACCGTCGAGGGTGACCTCACCGGTCGCCGCCCATTCGACGCCGCGCGGGAACATGCGGATGAACTCGATGCGGCGGAACGTGTCGATGTCGTGGCCGATCGTGATCGTGAACGACCGGCCGGCGCCGTACTCGTTGATCCAGGCGATCGGCTGATCCGTGTTCATGCCGGGGAGCGCCGCGACGCCCTCGGGCGGGATCGCCACCGGGTAGTGCGACATCGGCCACATCGGCGCCTTCTCGTACGACTCGAGGTCGTCGTACGTCGTGAGGAGCACCTGGGCGCCCTCGGCGATCTCGACGCCGGTGAGGATGTCGTCGCCGGTGACCGTCCACCGGGCGCTGATGCCCTCGGTAATCGCGTGCCGCGGCTCGACGGTGTCGAGCTGCGCCTCACCCCACGGGCGGGGCCGCAGTCCTCCGGCGACGGTGAGACGGGAGCCGCGCATGACGTTGTACTCGTCGGGGTAGCCCCAGTCGTCCTCCTGCGCGGCGGAGCCGTGGAACCACACGATGCCCTTGCCGTCGTCATGGACGAACTTCAGGAGCGCAGCATCCGTTTCCGTTCCGAAGCCGACCGCCTTCTCGTGGTAGCCGTCGCGGCCCTCGAAGACGACGATGACGACGTCGTACTTGTCGATGATGTCGGCGCCGAGCCCACGCGGATCCTCGACGATGCGGACCCGGAAGCGCCCGGTGTCTTCGAGCAGCGTCGTGAGCCACTGGTTGTGCTGACGGAAGCTGCGGAACTCGTTGTCGTGCTCGCGGGTCATGTGACCCGACAGGATGAGCGCGTTCAGGACGTCGGTCATGCGGAACACTCCTTCGTGCAGGGCGTGCGAAGGCACGCCGAAGAGGGTCCCAGGCGGATCCGGGACCCTTCGGGTCGAGACCTAGTCAGCCTTTGTGGAGAACGCGGCGTCGAATGCCGCGGCGGGGGGCGTGATCGCGTTGAGCTTGCGGACGAACTCGATCGCCTCGGGAGCGCCGTCGAGGCGATCCATGCCGGCGTCCTCCCACTCGATCGAAGTCGGCCCGTCGTAGCCGATCGCGTTGAGCGCGCGGAACAGCGGCTCCCACGGCACCGCGCCGTGCCCGGTCGACACGAACGTCCAGCCGCGACGCGGGTTCGCCCACGGCAGGTGCGATCCGAGCACGCCGTTGCGGCCGTCGAGGTTGGTGATCGACTCCTTCACGTGAACATGGAAGATGTCATCGGCGAAGTCGAGGACGAACGCCACCGGGTCCAGCTGCTGCCACATGAAGTGCGACGGGTCGAAGTTCAGGCCGAAGCTCTTGCGATGGCCGATGGCATCGAGGGTCGCCTTGGCCGTCCAGTAGTCGTAGGCGATCTCGCTCGGGTGCACCTCCAGTCCGAACCGCACGCCGACCTCTTCGAACACGTCGAGGATCGGGTTCCACCGGTCCGCGAAGTCCTGGTATCCGGCTGCGATCCACTCGTCGGAGGCCGGCGGGAACATCGCGACCGCCTTCCAGATCGACGACCCGGTGAAGCCGTTCACGGTCTTCACACCGAGCTTCGCGGCGAACCGCGCGGTGTTCTTCATGTCCTCCGCGGCCCGCTGACGCACGCCCTCCGGCTCACCGTCTCCCCAGACCCGCGCCGAGAGGATGTCTTTGTGCCGGGCGTCGATCGGGTCGTCGCACACCGCCTGGCCGGTCAGATGGTTCGAGATCGCCCACACCTTGAGGCCGTGGCGCTCGAGGATGTCCTTGCGGGACTGCACGTATTCCGCGTCGTCCCACCGTGACACGTCGATGTGGTCGCCCCAGCAGGCGATCTCGAGGCCATCGAAGCCCCACTCTCCCGCGAGCCGCGCGACCTCCTCGAACGGCAGATCGGCCCACTGGCCGGTGAAGAGGGTGATCGGACGAGGCATCGAAGCTCCTTCGCTTTGTTGTATGAACCTATCCGGCGAGTCGCCGGAGGCAACGGGTCATCCCGCTGTCGACTCGGCGGCGACCGGCGCATCGACGCGTACCCATCCGGCGCCGCTCTGCGAACTCTCCTCGACCGCGGCCAGCACGCGCTGCACCGACAGCCCCTCGGCGAAGGACGGGTGCGGGTCGGTGCCCTCGCTGATCGCGGTCACGAGGTCCACGACCTGGTGGCTGAACCCGTGCTCGTAGCCGAGCATGTGACCGGCCGGCCACCAGGCGGCGACGTACGGATGCTGCGCCTCGGTAACGAGGATCCGCGTGAAGCCCTGGGTCGATTCCGGCGCCGTCCGGTCGTAGAACCACAGCGTGTTGAGGTCCTCGAGGTCGAACCGCAACGCGCCGGTGGAGCCGGAAACCTCGATCGACAGGTCGTTCTTGCGACCGGTCGCGAACCGCGAGGCCTCGAACGAGACGAGCGCGCCCGACTCCAGGCGACCGGTGAAGATCGCGATGTCGTCGACGGTGACCTCGCCGTACCCTTCGGCCGCGGCGCCCGACCCCTTCGACAGGCTCAGGGACCGGTTCTCACCCTCGAGCGGGCGCTGCTTCACGATGGTGTCGACGACGCCCGAGACGGCGGTCACGTCGAGTCCGGTCACGAACTGCGTCATGTCGATGATGTGGGCACCGATGTCGCCCAGCGCACCGGAGCCGGCGTGCTCCTTCTGCAGACGCCAGGCGAGCGGCATCTCGGGATCGACCAGCCAGTCCTGGCGATACGCCGCGCGCACATGCGCGATCTTACCGACGGCGCCCTGCGCGATGAGGTCGCGCAGGAACGTCACGGCGGGCACGCGGCGGTAGGTGAATCCGACCATCGACCGCACGCCACGCGCGGCGGCGCGGGACGCGGCCTCGGCCATCGCCTCGGCCTCCTCGACGGTGTTGGCCAACGGCTTCTCGCACAGCACGTGCTTGTCGGCCTCGAGCGCCGCGATCGCGATCTCGGCGTGCGAGTCGCCCGGCGTCACGATGTCGACGATGTCGATGTCGTCGCGCGCGATCACCTCGCGCCAATCGGTCGCCGACTCCGCCCAGCCCCACTGGGCAGCGGCATCCGCGACCGCCTCCGCATTGCGGCCGACGATCACGGCCATCTCGACGTCGTCCGGCAGCGAGAACACGTGCGGCGCCTGCCGCCACCCGACCGAGTGCGCGGCGCCCATGAACCCATAGCCGATCATGGCCACCCGCAGTGTCATGCGAGCACGACGTCTCGCTCGACCGGCACGCGGTTGGTGACGTAGCGGCCCGGGCCGCCGTCGGTGCCGGGCATGATCTGCATGTACAGCAGACGCATCGTGAGGGCGACCTCGACGGTGAGCTTCTCGCCGGGCTCGGGCGCACGACCGAGGTCGATCAGGACATCGGGTCGATCGGCGACGAACCAGAGCGTGTCCCACTGCTCGGGAAGCTCCTCGACGCGGTACTCGCGTCCGTTGAGTGCGAATCGCAGGTTCTCGGTCGGGACCGCGACACCGTTGACGGATGCCGCGACCCCGTCGACGGCCGAGAGCCAGAGGCTGCGGTACCAGGGCAGCTGCACCGAGACGGCGAGACCGTTGTCGGTGCGGCGGACGTCCTTGTCGGCGAAGAGGGAATTGTGCGTGGCCATGACTGTTCCTTTCGCCGGCCTCAGACCGCTGCGCCGGAGCGTGCGGCGACGGTCTCTTCGATGGCGCGCCGCATGAGCGCGTGCTGCTTCTTCACCAGGTCGATGGGGTCAGCCTCGCCGAGATCCTGGAAGGCATGGCCCTCCCACTCGCTCGACAGGTAGCCCTGGTACCCGCCCACGACGAACTGCTTGACGATGCGCGGGATGTCCATGGCGGGCTCTTCGCCGTCGGCGCCGATGTCGTAGAACTTCGCGTGGACGTGGAAGATCTGCGGCATGATGTCGAGCCACTCCTCCGCCGGCACGAGCCCGTGCATGTTGAAGGCGAGGCGCGTGAACGGGCCGAACGTCAAGGGGTCGACGCCCTCGCTCACGAGGTAGTCCTCGAACTTCTGGTTGCGCACGTGCATGGGCGTCGGCTCATGCCAGATCTCGTCCATGACGGTGAAGTGCTTCTCGTCCATCCCCATTTTGCCCAGCTGCGCGAGCAGCGTCGGCGACAGGCTGTGCATCGTCGAGGAGAAGTCGGCGGTGAAGCCCAGGCGATCGCTCCCGAGCTCGGCGTACACCTCGCGGATCTCGACGACCTTGGGGTCGTTGGGTCCCGACGGCGCGTGGATCTCGTAACCGAGGTACTGGTCGTACTGCTCGGCGAGGGGAAGCAGCCGCCGCAGCAGCTCCTTCCCAGCCGACCGGATGACGATCTTCTTGAACCCGAGGGTGTTCGCGGTCTTGAGCTGGCGCGCGAAGAAGTCGTGCTCCTCGTCCGGTGTCATGTCGCGGTCCTTACGGCGCCCCATGTCGAGGTTCGTGCCGACAGCGCTCGCCTCGAGGCCGTACTTCTCGAGCGAGTCGAACCAGAGCTTCACGAACTCGTGGTCGACGTCGGGGTACGTGCGCAGCAACTGGGCGATGTTGAACTCCACGCCGGGCCCGATGCCCTCTTCGGCGACGGCGGCGATGAGCGTCTCGGGCGTGTAGAGGCCCGCGGCGAACTCGCTCGTCATCGAGTAGAGAGTCGTTCCGAGCTTGATGCCGGTACCGGCGATGCCGTCGGTCATGCGGATGCTCCTTGCGTGGTGGGAAGCCAGGCGGCGAGCTGCGCCCGCGCCCCGGCAAGGTCGGTGGTCATGCGAGAGCCTGCCGCCTCTGCGGCCGACCGCTGCACGGCCTGCTCGCCCGCGATGATGTCGAACGGCGACTGCCAGTAGTTCCAGTGCCAGCCCTCGTACTCGCTCGAGATGGCGCCTTTGTAGCCGTTCTCGACGAGGAGCTTCACGAGGTCGCGGACAGGCACCGAGGGCTCTTCGCCTGATTCGTCGATGCCGAAGAACTTGCCGTGCACGTGCTTGATCCACGGCATGATCTCGAGCCAGTCGTCCACGCGCGCGGGTCCGAATAGGCCCGTGCCGTTGATCCCGAAATCGATGCCGAGATCTGGGCGGCCGTTCTGCGCGGCGAGACCGATGAAGCGGCCGAAGCGCTCGCCGTGATCGGCTTGGTCGGCCGGCGGACCCTGCTGGTAGAACTCGTCCCACAGGTCGACGACCTTGCCGAGGAGCTCCTCCGACGCGCCGCGACGGCGGTAGGCCTCGATGAGCGAAGGAGCGAAGCCGCTGACGGTGGCGCCCCAGTCCATCGTGAAGCCGAGGAACGGCGAGCCGACCTTCTCATAGCGGTCGCGGAGGGCGAGGATGCGCGGGTGCGACGCGTACTGGTCGGCGTGCACCTCGAGTGCGAGCGTGACGCCGTATTCCTCGGCGATCGGCGCGAGCGCCTCCATCGAGTCGGGCGTGATCGAGATCTGCACGCGCGCGATCGGGAAGCCGAGCTTCGCCGCCGCCGAGATCTGCCGGCGCATGTACTCGAGCAGCTCGTCCTGATTCAGCAGGCGGTCGCGGTGGATGCCGATGTCGGCGTTGACCGCAAGCGACGTGGTGACCAGGCCGGTCTCGTCGACGAGATCGCGGAACCGGCCGGCGAAGCGGTCGTCGACCTTGGGGAAGCCTCGGAAGCTCGAGAACCCGATGATCTCGAGGCCGGGGCCGTAGCCGTCGGCCGCCACCTTGCGGATGAGGCCTTCGAGGTCGTACTCGCGGCCGTGGAAGGCGCGGGTGAAGCTGTAGAGCGTGACGCCCTGGATGGGGCTGCCGAGGCTCACGCCGCCACCGCCTTTCGTGCAGTCATGGTCTTGGCGTCGCGCTCCTCGATGTGGAGCACCTCGTTCTCGCCGATGACGATGTAGGGGATGTACAGGACGAGGCCGACCTCGACCTGGTGTTCGACGTCCCCGGCGAGCTCGAGATCGCCCGACAGGACGGCCGAGTCGGTGGGGAACCACCACTCTTCGGTGTTCGGGACGAGCTCGTCGAAGGCGAAGGTCTGGCCGTTCATCCCCCAGCGGAGGGAATCGGCCGGCACCTCGACGCCGTCGACGGTGAGCGTGGCGCGGCCGATGCACGAGGCGGGCAGCGCGCGGTACCACGGCAGTCGAACCTCGACCGAGACGCGGGCGCCGTCGGTCGTGAGCGTTCCCTGCTCGATGATGCGATCGGGGATCACAGAGTCCTCCTTGACACTTAAATCTTGTTTCAACACTCTAATGTCGGAATCAGACATAAGCAAGACGTCGCTCTCGATTCGAGGCGTTTCGTCTCGCTTCGCTCGCTCAACGACCGGGGATGAGGGTGCGAGCGATGTTGCGTGCTCCGCGGACCGCCAGCGCGACCGACGTCAGCGTGGGGTTGCACGCGGTCGCGGTCGGGATGACGCCGTTGCCGGCGACGAACAGCCCGGGCACTCCCCACACCTCGCTGTCGGGGCTGCAGACGCTCTGCCCGTCGTCGGTCTCGCCCATGCGAGTCGTGCCCTGGTAGTGCAGCGAGGCACCGAGGGGCATGGTGAACGGCCGGTCCCCGATCGGCTCGCCTACGGCCTTGGCCAGCTCGACGATCTCGGCCCGAGCGCGATCGAGCACGGCGTGGTCCCGATCGGTGAGCGTGTAGTGCAGCCGCATCGCGGGCATGCCGTACGAGTCCTGCTCGGAGTCCGAGAACTCGACGCGGTCGTCCCACTGCAGATCCTTCGCGCAGAACAGGCCGAGCCCGACGATCGATCCGGGGATCACAGGGTCGTCGTCCGCGAGCGGCACCGGCGAGGCGTCGAGCTGCATGATCTGCCCGTGGAACGGCATCTCGTCCGTGAACGGCACCCAGCTCACGCCGCTCTGCTCGGAGAGGGCTCCGGATGCTGCGATCCCGTCCTCTGCGGGCGGCTCGACGTCGCGCAGTCGCGAGGCGTAGACCACCTGCGTCTGGTCGTTGAGCATGCGGCCGAGCGCGGCGGGGCGCACGCCCGACGCCCACAGCACCTGCGGGGTGCGCAGCGCGTCCGCGGCGACCACGACGGCGCGGGCGCGCACCTCGTGCACCTCACCGGTGCGGAGATCCCGGACCTCGACGCCCGCCGCGCGTCCGTCCTCGACGAGCACGCGCGTCACGAGCGACTCGTCGAACAGCGAGAACCGTGGGTTCGCACGCGTGGGGTCGCCGAGGACGACATCCGAACCCGACCACACCAGCCGGCCGTCATCGCGCCGGTGCACCGCGAGCGGCATGCGCTGCACGCGCGCAGCGTCGTCGCGGCCGTCGTCGACGACGGCGGCGAGCCGGTCGCGCACGAGCGCAGTGAACGGCGCCGCGTCGAAGGCATCCGTCGTCACTCCGAGGAGCCGGTCGCCGTCGGAGAGCAGCTCGTCGAGGTCGTCGAGGAACGCGATGCGCTCGCTCCCGCCGGGCCGCGGGCACGCGCCCGTCCAGTGGGCCGCCATGCCGCCGACGTTGCTCGAGAACGCCGCGACCGGAAGCCCGTCCTCCCCGTCGACCTGGTAGCCGTCGGCGAGGAGGTAGGTGCCGGGGCGCGCGCGCCGCTCACCCGACTTCACCGCTCCGGGCGAATTCACCGTCGCCGCGCCCGCCCCAGGGCCCTCCGAGCGCTCCTGCGCCCGGACGCGGAGCCCGGCGTCTTCGATGTTCTTCACGTGCGCACCCGGCGGGTCGGAGACCGTGGGTCCGACCTCGAACATCGCGATCGAGGCATCCGGCGCCTCCTCGCTCAGGATGCGCGCGTATGTCGCACCGGCAGGACCGCTGCCGACGATCGCGACGTCGACCGAGGCGGGATAGCGGCTCATGCCGTGACCGCCAGCTCACGGATGAGGGCGACGGATGCTGCGGACTCGACGGTCGGGTAGTACTCGAGGCCGACCGGCCCGTCGTAGCCGTTGGCGCGGAGGATGCCGAAGCGCTCCGCCCAGTCGAGGTCGCCGGTGCCCGGTTCGCCGCGGCCGGGGGCGTCGGCGAGCTGGACGTACTTCACGAGGTCGCCCGCGTTGGCGAGTTCGACGGCCATGTCCTCGCCCTCGACGGCCGAGTGGTAGATGTCGTAGAGCACGCCGAACCGCGGGGACGCGACGCCGCGGGCGACGTAGACCGCCTCGGCGGTGCGGTCCAGGAGCGAGCCGGGGTGGTCGACGCGCACGTTGACCGGCTCGAGCACGAGCGTGACGCCCGAGCCGTCGATCTGTGCGATGGCCTTCTGGTAGATCTCGATGAGCTTGTCGAGCTGCACCTGACGCTTCCAGCCGCCGAAGCCCGTGCCGCTGCCGACGACGATGCGGGGGCAGCCGAGGTCGGTGGCGATCGCGACGCCCTCGTCGAGCTTGCGGAAGAACTCCGAGTGGTCCCACGGCGGGATCATGAACTGCGTGCGGGGCTCCGCGAGCTGGGCGGTCAGCTGCGTGCCGGTCTCTTCGAGCGCGGCCTTGAGCGCCGGCAGATCCTTGGGCGTCGCCGGGGCGTCCACCCCGGTGGGGCCCCACATCTCGACGGCGTCGAACCCCGCCGCGGCGGCCGCGCGCACGCGGTCGTGGTAGTCGCCGGCCTCCGTGAAGAGGAGTTCGATGTTGGGTGCGAGCTGATACATGGGTGAGCCTTCTCTCGGTCCCCGAGCGTGTCGAGGGGTCAGAACATCGGGTGGTCGTGGACGGCATGCACGGGGACCTGCTGCAGCACGTCCCAGTGCTCGACGATCCGGCCGTCCTCGAATCGGTAGATGTCCGCGACCGCGGCGTCCGCAGCGCCGGGTCGGGAGGCTTTCACGTGCACCATGGCGAGGTCGCCGTCCACGAGGATGCGCTGGATGTCGAACGTCGCATCGGGCGATCCGTCGAACTTCGGGGTGAGCATCTCGATCGCCGGCCCGGGGCCGTCGCCGATCGTGGGGTTGTGCTGGATGTAGTCGTCCGAGACGAGGAAGGCGAACGCATCCGCCACACGCTTCTGCGTGTAGAAGAGGTCGACGAACATCTCGAACGCCGCGCGGTTGTCGGCGCCCACGGCGGATCGGCCTCTCAGCCCTTCAGGCCGCCGGCGAAGCCCTGGATGAACTTCTTCTGGGCGAACATGTAGAAGAGCAGGATCGGGATCATCGAGATGATCACGACGGCGAAGATCTTGTTCCACGCCGATACGAGGCCGCCGACGTACGTGTACATCGCGACGGGCAGCGTCTGGGTCGTCGAGCCGCCCAGGAAGATCAGCGAGTTGAAGAAGTCGTTCCAGACGATGAGACCCGCGAGGATCGCGACCGTGCCGGTGGCCGGGGCCATGAGCGGGAGCACCACCCGGAAGAACGCCTGGGTCGGCGAGGCTCCGTCGATGACGGCGGCTTCCTCGTACTCGGTCGTGAGGCCCCGGAAGAAGCTGGCGTAGAGGAACACCGACAACGGCAGCAGGATGCCGATCCACAGCAGGATCATGCCGATCGCGTTGCCGGTGAGGCCGACGGACCGGGCTCCGATGTAGAGCGGCACGGTGCCCAGCTGCGCCGGCAGGATGATCGCGATGAGCACGAGGTAGAAGGTCAGGTTCGTCCACGCGCGGGTGCGACGGGTGATGACGTAGGCGGCGACCGAGCCGAAGAGCACCAGCCCGAAGATGGCGCCCGCCGTGATGATCGCGCTGTTGAGGATCGCCATCGGGATGCTGTTGCGTCCGCCGGTGGTCAGGACCTCGATGAACGCGTTGAAGTCGAGCGACTGGGGCGGCGCCATGGCGCTCGTGGTCAGCGCCTCCTGGTCGGTCTTGAAGGCAGTGGCGATCAGGAAGTAGAAGGGCAGCAGCCCGATGATCGTGATGATCCAGATGAGGACTTCCCGCACCGCGGTGAGCTTGGTGTAGCGGAACATGTCAGGCCTTTCGAGCGGCGTCGCGGTCGCGCGTCGCGTACTGCTGGAGGATCGCGAAGACGAGGATGATGAGGGTCAGCACGAGCGCGAGCGCCGAGCCGAAGCCGAACTGGCCGAGCGAGAACGCCTGCTTGTACACCTGGGTCGCGAGGGTCTCGGTGGCGCCGGCCGGACCGCCGGCCGTGAGCGCGAGGATCTGGTCGAAGATCCGCAGGCCCTGGATGATGCCGAGGGTCGTCGCGATCGCGATGGAGGGACGGATGCCGGGGACCGTGACGTGCCAGAACCGCTTGAAGACGCCGGCACCGTCGAGCGCGGCCGCCTCTTCGAGCTCGACCGGCACCGAGGCGAGGCCGGCCAGGTAGATCACCATGACGAAGCCGGTCTGCTGCCAGACGACCGTGAGCAGGATCGCCCAGATCGACCAGGTCGGGTCTGCGAGCCAGACCTTCTGCATCTCTTCGAGGCCGATCGCGGCGAGGAAGCCGTTGAGCGGGCCATTGAACTGGAAGATGAACTTCCAGACGTACGCGACGGCGAGCGGGCTCAGCACGACGGGCATGAAGAGCAGCGTCCGCAGGATGTAACGGGTCTTCAGCGTGCGGTTGATGGCCAGGGCGAAGCCGAGCCCGAGGATGTTCGTCAGGATGACGGAGCCGAACGCGAGGAAGAGGGTGTTGATCACGGCGCCGACCATGAGCGGGTCGTTGAAGATCCGCACGAAGTTGTCGAGGCCGATGAACTCCCAGTCGCCGAGGCCGGTCCAGTTCGTGAAGGCGAAGAACCCTCCGGTGAGCGTCGCCGCATAGTGGACCGCGATGACGAGGATGATGGCCGGAAGGGCCCACCACCAGTGTCCGTAGCTGATCAGCGGGCGGCGGCCGCCGCGCGGGCGCGGCGTGCGTCGGGCTTCGGGTGGCACCGTGAGGGTGCGCGTCGCGTCTCGCTCGATCGTCACTGTCATCTACTCTCTGACCTCGTCGTCATGCGCCCCTTCACCGGCGGCGTCACAGCCACTATCACACACTTGTGTCGGAAGCACACATTAGTTCTGGCAATACCGGATATAAGTGGTTCGGGACCCCGTCGCACGCCGTTCCTCGCGCAGGATGAGGAACGTGGCCGAGTCATCGTCGAGCGCGCCCGAGGGCCTCTCCTTCCTGTGGCAGAACTTCGTCGACCCGCCCGACGAGGCGCGCCCGCGCGCCTGGTGGCACTGGATGGACGGCAACATCGATCCCGCCGGCATCGTGCGGGATCTGACCTGGCTGCACGATGTCGGCGTGCGCGGTGTGCAGCTCTTCGACGGCGGCATGGGGGTTCCCCTCGTCGTGCCCGAACCGGTGCGGCCAGGAACGGACGCCTGGCACGAGGCGATCGGGACGACGTCGCGCACGGCGTCCGCCCTCGGCCTCGAGCTCGCCGTCGCGACGTCGTCGGGCTGGAGCGCTTCGGGCGGTCCGTGGGTGAGGCCCGGCGACGCCATGAAGAAGCTGGTGTGGTCGGAGTGCGTCATCGACGGCGGCGAGCGCCGCGTCGTCGAGCTCCCGCCGCTGCCGGCGGTCGCCGGCACGTTCCAGGACTCACCGCGCCCCGGCGCGGACTCCCATGAGCCATGGGCGGTGGATTGGCGCGTGGTGGCCCTGCCCGCTGCACCGGCCCAGGAGACGCTCCGGCCGGACCGGGTGCACGGCTCCGCGCCCGTCGCCGACGTGGACCGGCTCGTCGACGGCTCATTCGACGGCGCCATCGCGCTCCCCCGAGATCCCGACGCGTGGTCGTCGGCCTGGCTCGAGCTCGACTTCGACGAGTCCGTCACGATCCGCTCGGTGACGCTCGGCCTTCCCGGGCCGCGCGGGTTCGGCTCCGCGCCTCCGCCCGAGGCGGTGCTGCAGGTGAGCGACGACGGCGTCGCCTACCGCGACATCGTCACGCTGCCCGCCTCGACGGCGCCGGCGAGATCTGCGACGTTCGCCCCGGTCACGGGTCGCCGCTTCCGGCTGGTGCTGTCGGGCGCGAGCGCCGCCGATGCGCTCCCGCCCGTCGCCGACGGCGTGCGGCTGCCGCCGGTGCTGCGCCGCAGCGACGCCTTCCTCGTCTCGGAGTTCGCGCTGCGCACCGGCGCTCGAGTGCACCAGGCCGAGGTGAAGGCCGGCTTCGGCGTCACCCCCGACTACTTCGCGATCGACACGATTCCCGCACTGGATGCTGCTTCCCCCGCTCCGTCGGAGATCCACGACCTCACCCCCCACGTCGACGGCGACCGCCTCACGTGGGACGCCCCGCCGGGGCGCTGGCGCGTGCTGCGGATCGGGGCATCACTCACCGGCCAGACCAACGGTCCCGCACTGCCCGACGCCACCGGACTGGAAGTCGACAAGCTCGACGGCGGCCGCGTTGCGGCGTACCTCGAGCGCCATCTCGAGCGGTTCGCACCCGGTCGCTACGACGCCCTGCTCAGCGACAGCATCGAGGCGGGGGCGCAGAACTGGACCGACGGGATCCTCGAGCGCTTCCGTGACCTCCGCGGCTACGACCCGACGCCCTGGCTGCCGACGCTCGCGGGGTATCTCGTGGGCGGGGCCGAGGCATCCGATCGATTCCTCTACGACTACCGTCGGACGCTCGCGGAGCTGCTCGCGACCGAGTACTACGGAACCCTCGCCGCCGAGGTGCACCGCCGCGGCATGACGTACTACGCGGAGGCGCTCGAGGACGGGCGGCCGCAGCTCGGCGACGACCTGGCGGTGCGGGCGCACGCCGACGTGCCGATGGGCGCTATGTGGACGTTCGATCCCGAAGCCGGTCCGCGGCCGACGTATGTCGCGGACCTCAAGGGCGCAGCATCCGTCGCGCACGTGCACGGCAAGCGGTGGACGGGCGCCGAGGCGTTCACGAGCTTCGACCGCCCGTGGGCCTCGTCGCCGCGGAGCCTCAAGCACGTCGCCGACCTGCAGCTCGCGCTCGGCGTGACGCGCTTCTGCATCCACACGTCGCCGCACCAGCCGTTGACCGCGCCGCCGCCGGGCGTCGCGCTCGCGCCGTTCCTCGGACAGGCGTTCACTGCGAACGAGACCTGGGCGAGCATGGCACGCCCGTGGATCGACTACCTCGCGCGGTGCTCGGCCGTGCTGTCGTCCGGTGAGCCCGCCGTCGACGTCGCCGTCTTCGTCGGCGAGGAGGCGCCGGTGACGGGCCTCTACGACGCCGGCTTCGACACGACCGTGCCGGACGGCTTCGACTTCGACTACGTCGGGGCGGACGCGCTGGCGCTGCTGCGGGTGGAGGACGGGGCGCTCGTCGCGCACGGCGCGCGCTACCGGGTGCTCCACCTCGGCGGCTCGAGTCGGCGCCTGACGAACGAGACGCTGCGCCGGATCTCCGCGCTGCTCGAGGCGGGAGCGACGGTCGTAGGGGTGCAGCCCGAGCGGTCGCCTTCACTCGCCGACGACGAGCACGAGTTCGCACGGCTCTGCGACGAGATCTGGGCGCACCCCCGCATCCTGCCCACGGCAGACCTGGCCGCGGCGCTCGGCGAGCTGGGCATCGCGCCGGAGCTCGAGATCGTCGGGGCCCGGCTGCGCACCATCGCCCGGGTGGTCGGGGGGCGGCGGATCACATTCCTCGCGAACCCGTCCGCCGAGGCCGTGCACGCGCGGATCCTCGTGGCCGATGAGGTGGCCGGACTCACCTCGTGGGACCCGGTCACCCTCCGCACGGCGCCGCTCGTCGACGCCGGGGCCACGGGCCGGCGTCGCACGTTCGAGGTCTCGCTGGCGCCTTTCGGCTCGGTGTTCGTGGTGCCCGACGGCTCCGCTGCCGCCGGGGGCGCGGCATCCGTCGTCCGTCAACCCATCGAGAGCGAGTGGACGCTGGAGATCCCCGGCCGGGCGCCGGTCGCGCTGCCCCACGGGCCGGTGCTCTGGACCGATCTCGACGACGAGGCGCGCGCCTTCTCGGGAACGGCGGTCTACCGCACGAGGTTCGAGCACGCGGCCCCGCCGGACGACGCGCGGATCGACCTCGATCTCGGCCACGTCGGCGACGTCGCGCGGGTGATCCTCAACGGGGTCGAATGCGGGATCGCGTGGACGGCGCCGTTCCGCGTCGAGGTGACCGCGGCGATGAGGGCGGGTCACAACGTGCTCGAGGTCGAGATCGCGACTCCGTGGCGCAATCGGCTCATCGCCGAGGCATCCGTCCCGTCCGGTGAGATCTTCGCCCCGATGACCCAGGTGTTCGAGACGAATGCCGCGCCACTGATTGCGGGGCTCAGAGGGCCGGTCGGACTGCTGATCGAGATCACGCGCTGACCCGGGTGAAATCGCGAATCAGCGAGGCAATTGCCGCACATAAGCACAGCTAATGTCGAAAACCTACATATCGTGCGACGCTTGGTATGCGGCCCCGAGGCCGAGCCAGCATCCCGAGCTGGCGACAACGAAGTCACGAAAGGGTCGAAATGCCACAGCACACAGCCTCACGGCCTCTCCGGTGGTCGCTTCTCGCGGCTCCCCTCGCCGGGGTTCTGATTCTCGCCGGGTGTTCCGGCGGCGGCGACAACGGTGGAGACTCCGGCGACTCGGCCGACGAGGGTTTCACGCTCATGGTCGCCGAGTCGAACGACGCCGACAACTACTACGAGCAGCTCACCGAGATGTACACCGAGGAGACCGGGGTTCCGGTCGAGGTGATCCCGTACCCGTCGGACGCCTACAACACGCAGGTCACCACGCAGCTTCAGGCCGGCAACGCCGCCGACGTGATGATCCTCGCGCCCGGCACGGGCCAGCCGATCTCGGTGGTCACGCTCGCCGAGGCGGGCTTCCTCGAGCCGCTCGACGACGCCAGCGCCGGGATCATCCCCGCGGGCAGCGAAGCCCAGTACACCGTCGACGACAAGGTCTACGGCCAGCCCACGGCGCTCGCCCCGGTCGGCCTCATCTACAACTCCGCCGGCGCCGAAGAGGTCGGCATCGACGAGTACCCTGCGACGTACGACGACCTGCTGGCCGCCTGCCAGTCGGCCCGCGACGGCGGCAAGACCTTCATGGTCCTCGCCGGCGGCATCCCGTCCAACACCGGCCTGTTCGCCCAGCTCATCTCGGCGACGCGCGTCTACGAGGCGACCCCGGACTGGAACGAGCAGCGTGCTGCGGGCGACGTCACCTTCGCCGACAGTGAGGGCTGGCAGGAGACGCTCGACGACATCGTCGAGCTCAACGACACCGGCTGCTTCCAGGATGGCGCCGCGGGCGGCACGTTCGACAACATCGGCTCAGGCATCGGCGGCGGCACCGCTCTCACGGCGGCGACCCCCGGCTCGGCCGCGGCCTCGATCGGTGGCGCCACCGGACTCGACCTCACCGTCCAGGCCTTCCCGCCGGCCGAGGGGCAGGAGCCCTTCACGCTCGCCTCAGCGAACTACGCCTGGGCCATCAACGCGAAGTCCGACGACGCCGTGAAGACGTCCGCGCAGAAGTTCCTCGACTGGGCGGCCCAGCCAGAGCAGGCCAAGACCTACGCCGACCTGGCCGGCTACGTGCCGATCACCGGCGTCACGGCCGACGACCTCCTCCCGAGCTACGCGCCGATCGGCAACCTGCTCGAGACGGGTGCCTACGCCGGTCTGCCCAACGCCAGCTGGCCGAACCCCGACATCTACGACGCGCTCGGCGTCGGCGTGCAGGGCCTGCTGACCGGACAGAAGACCGTCGACCAGGTTCTCGCCGATATGGACGCGGCGTGGGGCGAGTGACCGCACCGCATCCGCTGTGAACGATGCCGCCCGGGGCCCCGCCCCGGGCGGCATCGCGCTCGCCGACCTCGACGCAGGCGGAGTCTTGCTCTCGATCGACGTGACGAACACCTCCGCGCGCCGAGGCGACGAGGTCGTCCAGGTCTACCTCGAGGGCGTCGTCGCGAGCGTGGCCCCACCCGTCCGCCGACTCGTCGCCTTCGAGCGTCGATCGCTGGCTCCGGGCGAGACCGAGGTGTTCTCCTTCACGATGGGCCGCGAGCAGCTGGGGTTCTGGCAGACGGATGCCGCGTCGCCCGCGTTCGCGGTCGAGCCCGGCCTGTTCCGACTCCACGTGGGGCCGACTCTCGACCGCTGTCAGTCGATCGAGCTGCGAGTGCTCCGCGACAGGGGATGAACGGGGCGCTCAGGCGCCGGACAGCCGCTGAAGCTCCGTCGCGTGCGCGTGCGGGCCATCAGCGCCGATCCATCTGCTGAGCGCGGTCGGATTCAGGATGCTGTCGATCGCGAGCAGTCCCGCGCCTACCACCGCCTCGCGGTGATGCTCCAGCGATGCCGAACGTATCTCGAGTCCGCGCAACGCAAGGTCGGAGCATCGGTCGCGGATCGTCCTCGTCAACACCTCGAGGAACACCGGCCCGGTGTGCAGCACGCCGCCGCCCAGGACCACGGCGCCGGGGTTGCTAAAGTCCACGAGGTTGGCGACCACATCGCTGATGTGCCGCGCGGCGTCGGCGAGCATGGTGAGCACGAGGCTGTCGTCCGCCGCCGCTGCCGCCCCGATGTCGGGCAGCGTGAGCGCGCCCCGCTCGGCCAGAATGCCGGTGAGCACTGGACTTTCACCGGCGCGCGCGGTCGCATCGTCGAGCATCTTCCAGCCACTAGCGACCGCTTCCAGGCAGCCGGTCTTGCCACAGCGGCAGATGACGGCCGGATCGTCGGTGACGCGGAGATGCCCGATGACCCCCGAACCGCCGCTCGCTCCTCGGATGACACTGCCGTTGAACACCAGTCCGGCACCCACGCCGGTGCCGACATCGACGAACAGCATGTCGGCTCGCGGCGGCGGAGACGCCGCCCACGCATTCAGTGCCATGAGGCGCGAGGCGTTGTCGAGCCAGACGGGACAGTCGTACTGCTCCCGCAGCCATGCCCGTGGTCCGAAGCCGTCCCATTCGGGCAGGAGGGGAGGGTGGACGAGTCTGCCAGCAGAGAAGTCGACTGGTCCTGGCATGCCGACGGCGATCGCCCAGGGCTTGCCGCCTCCCGCTCGCTGCGCCGCGGTCCGCAACATCTGCTGCAGATGCCGCATCGTCTGCTCGGGGCCGCGGGCCGCTGGCCAGTCCGCCTGCTCCAACGCGATGACGTCGCCGTGCAGATCGAGAGACGCCGCGGCGATCTCACCGTGCTCGATGACGGCGCCGAGCACGAATCCGGCATCGCCGCGGAATCGCAGGGTGCGCGCCTGCCGCCCGCCGCGAGACGGCGCGAGCCCGCCTTCCGCGACCAGCTCCGTCGCGAGAGCTTGTTCGATGCGCTGCGACACGACCTTCCGACTGAGTCCACTCGCGGCCACGAGCTCCGGACGAGTCACGGCAGCCTCCGAGCGGATGAGCGTCACCAGCGCCGCCAAGTCGGCGGAGTCGAGATCCGCGGTGATCACGGGCTCGGCCTCGGCACGCCCGTCTCGCACGTGATCCACGACACTCCTCTCGCCGTATGCCCCGTGCCGACTTTAGCGCCATGAGAACGCAACCCGGCGTCGGGTGCGAGATCGCACTGCGCGGCGCGCAACGTCAATGGAGCATGCGCGACCAGTCTGCTGATGCGCTCCATCATCACCACTTATGTGCCATCGGCTCACAAGTGAGCAAGAATGGAGACGCGAAGGCGAACCGCTCACAGACGAAGAAGTCGAGGTCACCATGACAGATGCAACCACTCGCGGCGAGGGCGTGGTGTCCAGCGACATCGACCCGTTCTCCGACGAGGCCCTGGCCGATCCGTGGCCGGTCGAAGAGGCCCTGCGCGAGACGGCCGGTGTCGTGTGGCTGGAGAAGCACGGCGTGTACGCGTGTGCGCGATTCGACGAGGTCCACCGCATCCTCGCTGATTCCGAGACGTTCTCGTCCGCGGCAGGTGTAGGCATGTGGGACATCCGCAGCGGCCCGTATGCGCGCGGCAGGGCGCAGCTCCTCGAGATGGACCCCCCTGACCACACGCGCTACCGGTCCGTGCACAACAAGGTGCTCAACCCCGGATTCGTGCGGGGGCTCAAGGACGAGTTCGGCGCGAGCGCGCGCGACCTCGTCGCGCCGCTCATCGGAGCCGGCACGATCGACGGCATCCGTGACATCGCAGTGCCGTATCCGCTCTCGGTCTTCCCCGATATGATCGGCGTCGCCGAGGAAGGCCGCGAGAACCTCCTTCCCGCTGCGGCCCTCACGTTCAACGACTTCGGCCCTGACAACGAGGTTCTCGCGCGATCGCGGGAAGCCGGCCAGCAGGCCCAGCAGTGGCTGATCGCCCAGGCGTCGCCCGGCGCGGCGCGGCCGGGGGGCGTCGCGGAGAAGATCCATGAGGTCGGCGCCGCGTCGGGCCTCGAGCCGTCCGACACGCTCTCCCTCGTCTTCGGTCTGCTGTCGGCCGGTCTCGATACGACCATGCATGGGCTCGGGTGGGCGCTGCATTTCCTGGCGACGAACCCCGATCAATGGCAGAAGCTCAAGGACGATCCCTCACTGGCACGTTCCGCGTTCGAAGAGGCGGTGCGTCTCGGCTCGCCGGTCAAGTGGTTCGGACGCCACACCACTCGAGAGGTTCAGCTCGGCGACGCGGTCATCCCTGCGGACTCGCATGTAATCGTGTTCCTCGGCGCAGCGAACCGCGACCCCCGGAAGTGGGACGACCCGGAGCGCTACGACATCCTACGGACGACGAGTGGGCACGTCGGCTTCGGCGCGGGCGTGCACAGCTGCGTCGGTCAGATGGTGGCGCGCATGGAAGGCCAGTCGCTCCTCGGCACGCTCGCGACAGAGGTGGACCGCATCGAGCTCCGCGGTGAGCCGACCTACGACATCAGCAACAGCCTGCGCGGCCTGCACACACTTCCCGTCGCGCTCACCGCCTGACGAACCGCGTCCACCGAACCGACCTCGACCCGATTGGAATCCGCCATGCCCTCCGTCACCTACATCGCACCCGACGGCAAAGAGACCACGCTCGACGCGCACGACGGCCACTCCGTCATGGAGACGGCTGTCAAGCACGGCGTGAGAGGCATCGTCGCCGAATGCGGCGGCGCCTGCTCGTGCGCGACCTGCCATGTGTACGTGGACGAGGGCTTCGCCGCCCTAGTCGGTCCGCCGAACGCGGTCGAGGACGACATGCTCGAAGGCACCGCGAGCGAGAGGCGCGACAGCTCCCGCCTCTCCTGCCAGATCAGGATGCGTGCCGAACTCGAAGGGCTCCGCGTACTCCTTCCTGAGGAACAGGTCTGACATGGCCGACCGGATTTTGATCATCGGCGCCGGCCAGGCCGGTGTCGAGATCGCCGCGACGCTGCGCGACGAGGGGTTCGATGGCGAGCTGACTCTCGTCGGAGGCGAGCATCTCGGCCCCTATCAGCGCCCACCGCTGTCGAAAGGGTTCCTGACCGGTGAGGACGATGAGGAGACGCTGGAGTTCCGTGCGCCTGACTTCTACGAGAGCCGTGACATCCGCCTCGTGACCGGTGAGAGCATCGTGTCGATCGACTTCTCACGCGCCACGGGACGCGCGGTGGCGGCATCCGGGGCGACGTACGAGTTCGACAAGCTCGCGCTCACTCCCGGGTCGACCCCACGACGCCTCCTTGTGGACGGCGCCGAGCTCGACGGCGTCCTGTATCTCCGCGACATCGAAGACGCCCGCGAGCTTCGGCGCCGGTGGGACAGCGCGAAGGATGTCGTCGTCATCGGCGGCGGTTTCATCGGGCTGGAGGTCGCTGCGGCGGCCCGCCGGGCGGGCAAGACGACGTCCGTCGTCGAAGTCGCCGACAGGCTCATGGCCCGTGCCGTCGCGCCGGTGACCAGCGAGTACTACCGTGGGGCGCACGAACGGCGCGGCATCTCGATCCGGCTCAGCGAGTCGATCAGTCATCTCGTCGACGACGGCTCCGGTCATGTGGCGGGTGTGGAGCTCACGACGGGCGAGATCATCCCCGCCGACGTCGTGATGGTCGGCATCGGCGTGCTGCCACGTATCGAGCTCGCCGCCATACTGGGGCTCGAGACGATAAACGGCGCGATCGTCGTCGACGAGTTCGCCGAAACTTCCGACCCGCGAGTGGTCGCGGCCGGAGATGCTGTGGTGCTGCCCCACCCGCTCGGCGGCGGCGCCCATGTGCGCCTGGAGTCGGTGCAGAACGCCGTGGATCAGGCCCAGGTCGCTGCCCGCACGCTTCTCGGGCGCCGCGAGGCATACCACGCTGTGCCATGGTTCTGGTCGGATCAGGGTGATCTGAAGCTCAAGATCGCCGGCCTCTCGATCGGGCACGACCACGTCGTCGTGCGCGGAAGCCTCGAAGAGGACCGCGCGACCGTGCTCTACTACGCCGGGGAGCAGTTGCTCGCGATCGACGCGATCAATCAGCCCGCCGAGTACATGGTGGTCCGCCGGGCGCTCGCGAAGGGTGACAATATCCCGCGGGAGCTGGCGGCCGACGACAGCGTCCCGCTGAAATCGCTCGTAACCCAGCCATGACCGTGTTCGACACCGAGACGATCGGCCAGATCTCGGAATACATGAACTCCTCTCATGGCGAGAGCCTCGTCCACATCGCCGTCGCGGCCACAGGCGATACGACCATCGAGGCTGCGACCCTGCAGACATTCGACGGATCGGGGATGGATCTGCGCACGTCGTCGCCCGTCGGCGAATCGATCGTGCGCGTCGCGTGGCTCACCCCGATCTCAGAGCGGTTCGAGGTCCGGGCACAGCTGGTGGCGTTGCTGGACCGTGCCCTGGACGAGCTCAGCGGCTGAGACGGGCCCCTCCCGCACGCGCCTCCGCTCGACGCCTGCGCCCTGCCCTTCTTCGCGCGCGGTCAGGACGAGGAAGCGACAGGTCACGGGGTGGGGGCGATGAAGGAAGTGCACGAAATGGGCGCCGATGCCGGTGCCAATGACGCCCCCGCGAAGAGCCCGGACGGATGCGGGATCGACCGGGGAAGTGAAGCGAGCAGAGGTGTCACGTCGGTCTCTCCGGTGCCTGAGTCAGAGTGCGCGGTACCGGAAGTCGCGGAACCGCACCGTCCCCGCACCGGCCGCGTAGAGCGCCGGGCGCAGGCTCAGCAGGTCGCCCGTGGTGTTGGCGTGGTACCCCGATGTCTCGTAGCGGATCGCGTGACGCACCCACTCCCCGCCGGGCTCGCGGTACCAGCCCGTCACGATGTGCTGGTCGTTGCGGATCCGCAGCTGCAGGCGACGTGCCTCGGGCGCCGGCTCCCGCCAGTGCGTGACGTGGCCGCCCGAGTAGCTCCGCATCCGTTCCCCGTCGATCCCCATGCCGCAGAACAGCCGGTCGTTGAAGAACAGCAGCAACCCGCCTTCGGCCTCGTTGATCTCGACGTCGACTTCGACCTCGTACGAGTGGTCGCCGACGACGAGCGCGAGCGGCGACGTCTCGCCCGGCCCCGTCCCCTTGCCCGCGAGCACCAGGCCGTCGTCCAGCGTGAGCCGCGCGGCCTCCCCCGGCGAGGGAGCATGGAACGTCCACCGCTCACCGAGACGCAGATCGGCGAAGTCGTCGTCGACCCCGCGGGACGGGGAGGGGACGGATGCCTCGGCCGGGGCATCCAGCTCGCCTCCGATGTCATCCAGAGCGGCGGCCGGCCAGCCGTCCTCGGTCCACGCGATGGGCTCGAGCAGGATCTGCCGACCAAGCGTGCGATAGCCGTTCTCGTACCCGTGCGAGACCATCCACCAGCTGCCTTCGCCCGTGGAGAGGATCGTCGCGTGTCCGCGCGACCACCACTTCTCGGAGGCGTCCTCCGTGCGGGCGACGGGGTTGTGCGGGCTGTTCTCCCAGGGCCCGTGGACCGAGCGAGAGCGCGCCACGATGACCATGTGCCCGGTCGGCGGCCCGCCCGTGCCGCCGACGGCGCTCACGAGATAGAACCACTCGCCGCGGCGGAAGAGCTTGGGTCCTTCGAGCGCGTACGCCTCGGTGATCCACTCGTCGGGGTACCGCCAGCCGTCGTAGACCTGCTCCAGCTCGCCGACGGTGGCGAGTCCGTCGTCGGTGAGACCGATACGGCGGATGCCGTTGACGAAGAGGTACCGCTTGCCGTCCTCGCCGACGACGTGACCCGGGTCGATCGCCCAGCGGATGCCCAAGTCGATCGGGTCCGACCACGGCCCCTCCATCGAGTCGGCGTGGATGACGAAGATCGCCGGAGCGTCGAGTTCCGACCACGGCGCGGGGATGAACGGGATGTAGATGAAGAACCGTCCGCCCACCTCCGCGATGTCGACCGCGAAGGTGCTGCCGAGCGGCTCGGCGAGCGCTGAGCCCGCGTAGCTCCAGTTCACGAGGTCCGGCGACCGGTAGAGCAAGAGGCCCGGCGCCGACTCGAACGACGAGTACGTCATCCAGTACTCGTCACCCACTTTGATGACGGCGGGGTCGGGGCGGTCTCCGCCGAGGACGGGGTTGACGAAGGTGGGCCGGTCAGCCATGGGTCGCACTCCGCGCCACATCGCGCTGCGCCGCGATGATCCTGTCTTCGAGGTCGTCGGTCTCCTCGTCCAGGCCGTGGGCGTCGATGTACTCGACGGTCGCCGCGAGGCCCTGCTCGACCGTCACCGACGGGACGAACTCAGGGATGTCGCGCTGCACCTTCTCCGCGCTGAAGAGCATGTTGTGGGCGAACACGCTCGTCGCGAAGAGGAACCGCTGCCGGTCGACCGCCTCGAGCACCTGCGCGGGCACTCCGACCTGCTCGACCTCGCGCCCCACGACCCGCATCGCGGCGGCGTGGAACTCCTCCCACGTCGTGTGCTGCGGGTGCACGAGGTGGTACGTCTGACCGACGCAGTGCTCCTTGCCCAGCGCCCCGACGAACGCGAGCGCGGCATCGTCGACGTGGAGGAGGTGGTGCGTCGCACGCCCGTCGCCGACCTTGATGATGGGCTTGCCGGCGCGCATTCGCGACACCCAGGTGCTGTCGATCCCGATCTGACGCAGCGCGCGGCGCGGGCCGTACGTCGTCGAGGGGCGCATGATCGTCACGGGGAACCCCGAACCGTAGTGGGCCTCGAGCAGCACCCGCTCGGCGTCGGCCTTCGCTGCGGCATAGGGCACGGACGGCCGCGCCGGGTGGTCCTCGGTCACGGGCAGCCAGTCGAACCGCTCGCCGAGCACCGTCACCGTCGAGGTGTGGACGACGTGCCCGACGTCGCGGAAGGCGCGGATGCTCGACCGCACGTCGGCCGGCGTGAACGCGATCACGTCGATCGCTGCGTCGAACCGGCCAGCCTGGACCGCGGACTCGAACCGCTCCTCGTCGTGACGGTCGACGATGATCGTCTCGACGTCGTCCGGTGCCACGGCAGTCGTGCCGCGATTGACGCAGGTCACGTCGTGCCCCTCGTCGAGGAGCCGCCGGACGATGCTCGTGCTGATGTTGCCGGTGCCGCCGACGACGACGACCTTCATCCGCGTGACCGCATCCAGTCCGCGATCGCCTCGACGGTCGGCAGCGCGGTCGGATCGGCGGGCTCATTGATGTGGCCGTGGTCGGCGCCGGCCTCCACGCGGAGGGCGACGTCGATCCCGGCAGCATCCAACTGCCGCGCGAACGCCTCACCCGACGGACGCAGCCCGTCGAATTCACACACGAGCACGAACGTCGGCGGGAAGCCTTCGACCGACCCGAGCGCCGCGAACGCGTGCGGATCGGCCAGTGTCTCGACGGAGCCCGCGAAGTTCAGCGCGAGGTCGCCATGCGGGGAGTCGGGATCGAGTTCCGTCGAGGCCGCCGGGCCGTTCGGGTGCACGACCGGGTAGACGAGCACGAGTCCGTCGGGCACCCGATCGCCGGATTCCCGCAGCCGTGCAACGGCTCCCGCGGTCAGATTGCCCCCCGCGCTGGCTCCACCGAGAGAGAGGTCGCTGGTGCCGAACAGCTCCTCCGCGTGCGCGACCGCGTGGCGCCATGCGGCGAGGACGTCGTCCGAAGGCTCGGGGAAATGCACGTCTCCGAGGCACTTGACGTAGTCGACCGCGAGCACCGGGATGCCGCGCGCCGCGAGCTCGAGCGCGGCCCAGTGCGACTCCGGCATGTCGAGGTGCCCGCCGATGAACGCGCCGCCGTGCACCCAGACCAGGGCGCGACCGGATGCCTCGGCCGAGGCATCCGTGTACAGCCGCGCCGGCACCGCGCGGGCGTCCCCGTCGATCGAGACGTCGCGTGTCTCGACGTTCGCGAGGCGGGGGAAGCGGCGCTTCAGCGACTCCGTGTCGATGTCGGGGCGGGGGTCGGCCGGCTCGCCCTGCTCACGGAACATCCGGAGCACCTCGGAGAGCGGCAGCGTGCGGAAGTCGACCTCGGTGTCAGACACGGGCCGCCTGCACCGCGCGCATCGAGGCCCGGATGAGGTCGTGCTGCCTGCGGACGAGCAGCAGCGGGTCGACCTCGCCAAGCTCGGCGAAGGCGTGCCCCTCCCACTCGCTCGACCAGTAGCCGCGGTAGCCGCCCTCGACGAACACGCGCACGAGCTCCGGGTAGTCGATGGCGGGCTCCTGGCCGTTCTCGTCGATGTCGTAGAACTTCGCGTGGACGTGCTTGATCTGCGGCATGATGTCGGCCCACTCGCGCGGGTCGACGTGGCCGTGCATGTTGAAGGCGAGGTGCGCGAACGAGCCGAGGCGGCCCGGGTCGAAGTCGCGGGACTTCAGGTAGCCGATGAACTCCTGCTGGCGCTCCTGCATGGTCGCGTGGGTCGCCCAGATGCGCTGCAGCTCGGTGAGCGCGTCGTCATCCAGGCCCGCGCGCTGCACGGCCCGCAGCAGCGTCGGCGACATGCTGTGCATCGTCGATGAGAAGTCCGCGACGAATCCCAGCAGCGGCGAGTCGAGCTCGGCGTAGGTGTCGCGCACCTTGAGGATCGGCTCGGCGTTCGGCCCCATCGGCGCGTGGATCTCGTACGCCAGCTGCAGGTCCAGGCGCTCCGCCACCGGCAGCAGCCGGCGCAGCAGCTCGGGCTTCGCGGACTGGATGCGCACCAGCGGGAACCCGAGCTTCTTCGCCCCCTGGAACATCAGCTCGCTGAACTCGAACTCCTCGTCCGGCGTCATGTCGCGGTCGCGCCGGCGGCCCATGTCGAGGTTCGCGCCGAACGAGCTCGCGTCGAAGCCGTGCCTGTCGAACGCGGCGCGCCATTGCGCGACGAACTCGTCCGACACGACCGGATAGGTCGGCAGCACCTGCGACGCGACGATCTCGATGCCGGGGCCGATGCCGAGCTCGGCCACTCGGTCCAGCAGTCCGTCGAAGTCGTACCAGCCCGCGCGGAACTCCGCACTCGCCGAGTACAGCGTGAGGCCGAGCTGGAACGGGTCGTCCTCCGACGCCGGCGGCGGAGGCGCGATTGGGCCCACGCGCCCAGAGGCTCCGGGCGACGCGCCAGCGGCGTCTGGAGAGGGCGTGGGGACGGTCGCGGTCGCCAGGGGCGCAGCATCCGTGTCCGTCACTGTCAGCGTGAAGAACTGGCGCACGATGTTCGGCACGTACATGCCGGGCCCGCCGTCCTGGCCGGGTGCGATCTGCATGTAGGGCAGGCGCAGCTCGCCGAAGATCTCGACCTGGTGCTGCTCGCCGAGCGCCACCGGCTTGTCGAGACGGACGATGAGGAACGGATGCTGCTGCAGGAACCAGAGCGTCTCGCTCTGCTGCGACAGCTCGGCGATGGCGTAGCGCGTGCCGTCGATCTCGAAGGCCAGGTCGTCCGTGGCGATCTCGACCCCGTCGACGGTGAGGCGCAGGGCGGAGACGGACGAGAGCCACAGGCTCCGGTACCAGGGCAGGGTGAGCTTCAGCGCGAGGCCGTCCGGGTGCGGGCGGAGGCTGTCTTCGGCGATGAGTCCGTTGGGCATGGTTCTCTCCGGTTTCGGGCGGTTCGTCAGAGGGTGGAGGCGATGGAGCGGATGAGCGCGTGCTGGCGGCGCACCTGCTCGATCGAGCGCCAGGGGATGCGGTCACCCTCGTACTCGCTCGAGAGGTAGCCCGTGTAGCCGGCGTCCTTCAGGGCGCGGAGCACCGGCTCCCACGGGATCTGCTGGTCTTCGAGGTTCTCGTCGATGTCGTGGAACTTCGCTTGGATGAAGACGACGTACTTCGCGATGTCGGCGATGTCGGCGGGGTCGACCGCGATGCCGTCGAGGAACGCCGGGCGGCGGCCGGGCAGCTCTCCGGGTTTCAGCGGGATGGGCCGGTCCTGGAAGATGCCGGTGTCGAGCAGTAGCCCGAAGTGCTTCGTTCCGGTGCGCTCGATGAGGCCGATGTAGTCGTCGACGACCTCGTGCTTGATGGGCGTCGGCGAGTGGATCTCGGGGCAGATGACGATGTCAAGTTCGGCCGCGAGGTCGAGCGAGCGCTCGACGGACTCCGTCCAGATCGGGTGCGGGATGAGATCGCTCGAGACGACGCCGATCTTCGGGCGCACGAAGCGGAACCCCAGCCGCTTCGCGAGACGGAGGTCCCGCTGCAGCATCGCAGCTCCCTCGACCGCTGTGAGGTCACGCGCGTTCGCGCCGCTGGAGTGCAGGCGCGTGTCGATCCACGAGCCGTAGTTCGTCGGCTCGAGGGAGTACTTTTCGAGCAGCGCGAACCAGCGATCGATCCACTCGGTCGTGGGCTCGGGGTACCGCTCGATGTGGCCCTCGCCGAGGATCTCGACACCGGTCGCGCCGACATCGGCCACGGCGGCGAGCGCCGTCTCGAGGTCCATCACCGTGCCGTAGTCGGTCATGAAGCTGTAGAGGCTGACGCCGTACTTGAAGGGGCCGCCGTCCTCCGAGGAGGTGAGGGTGATGTGCCGCGAGACATCGTAGGTCGACGGCTGGTGCTCCTGGGGGATGTACGACATGCGCAGGCGTAGCTGGATCGAGACCTCGTGCGTGCCCTCGGGAAGCCCGCCGGGGTACGGCACCGTGACGATCGCCGCTTCCTCGAGCGGCCAGCGGACGCCCTCCGAGTCCCACAGCTCCTGCAGCGAGTAGGTGCGGCCCGCAAAGGTCCAGCGGGGCACGTCCGCGGGGACGTCGACGAGGCTCCCGACGCGGACCGCGACGCCGTCGATGAGGGATGCGGCCATGCCGCGGTACGACGGCATGCGCAGACGGAATTGGAAGCCGGTGGTCTCACCCCCTTCGCGCACATTGCGGAAGCCGACGGACTGGATGAGATCTCTCTCGAGAAGCATCGATGCTCGCTCTCTGGGGTCGGGACCGCGCTGTCGCGGGCCGGGAGTCGCTTCGAGAGTATCAGCATTAGGCGTGATTGAGACATAAGTAAGTGTGATGTGCGCATAATCGGGACACCGCCCGCACATCGTTGCGAACGATGCCACCTCCCCGCCGCATAGATTGCGCGGATACACTGGGCGGAGGCATCCCGAATCCGGAGGAGCACACCGTCGTGTCCGATCAACCGCTGCTCTCCCGGCTCGATCTGAACCTCCTGGTCGCCCTCGACGCGCTGCTCACCGAGCGCAGCGTGACGCGCGCGGCCGAGCGGCTCCACCTGAGCCAGCCCGCGCTCAGCGCCTCGCTCGCGCGCCTGCGCACGCACTTCAACGACCAGATCCTCGCCCGCCGCGGCAACACCTACGAGCTCACCCCGCTCGCCCTGCGCCTCACCGAGCACACGACGACGGCGCTCGAGGCCGCGCGCCGCGTGTTCGAGAGCCAGGCCACGTGGAGCCCGAGGGACTCAACCCGCGAATTCTCGATCTACGGCTCCGACTACGGCTTCGCCGCCATCGGCAGCGAGGTGTCGCGCCTCGCCGCGGAGGCCGCACCCGGCGTGCGCTTCCGCTTCATGCTGCACAACCCGGCCATCGTCGACGACGCCCTCAACCGGCTGCGCTCCGCCGACGGGATGGTGATCCCGCACGGCTACCTCGTCGACCTCCCGTACGCCGATCTCTGGCGGGACGGCTGGGTGGTCGTGGCCTCCGAGTCGAACGAGCAGGTCGGCGACGAGCTCACGATGAACGTGCTCGGCGCCCTGCCATGGGTCTTCACCTACCAGTCGCGCACAGCCTTCACGTCAGCGGCCCGGCAGCTGCAGCAGCTCGGCATCGAGCCTCACATCGAGGCGGTCGTCGAGAGCTTCCTCGCGCTGCCGCACTTCATCGCCGGCACCAACCGCCTCGGCCTGATCCAGGCTGGGCTCGCCCACGTCGCCGAGTCCGTCCCGGGCGTGCGCACGCTGGAGGCCCCCTTCGACGCGACGCCCGTCGTCAACGCCCTGTGGTGGCACCCCGTCCACGGCCGCGACCCCGAGCACGCCTGGATGCGCGGCATCTTCGAGCAGGCCGCGGCATCCGTGTCGAATCGCCCGACGTCCGTCGTGAGTCAGCCCGGCTGAGTGCCACGCTGCCGGCGGGGCCTCACGCGTTGTGTCGCGCCGCCAGTCCGACCCCCACCGCGGTGAGGCCGGCGGCGAGCAGCACGACCACGCCTGACACCGCCATGTTCGCCGTCGGCCCGTACGTCGCGGTGAGCTGGCCGCCGGCCCACGAGCCGCCCGCTATCCCGCCGACTCGGCGAGGTACGGCCCGATGTAGACGAAGGAGAGGAGCTGGGCGAGGCCCATGAGCAGCCCCCGCGACGCCGTCGCGCGGTATCTCACCCTCACCCGCAACGGCGATCTGGTCGGCGCTGCATAGCCCGCCACGCCACGCCACGGGCTACGGCTCGAGCGTGAGGGACGCCGCGATCGGCACGATCTCCTCGCGCAGCGCCATGATCTCGCGCACGTGCTCCTGAAGGCGCTGGTCTTCCGAGAGCTCGGGCGTCCACTGCGGGACCGGCTGGGCGACGCCGTCGGCGCCGGGCACGACGAACACGCTGAGGCACTGGGTCGTGAGCACGCGGTCCTGGGGCGTGCGCGGGTCGGCGGTCCACACGCGCGTGCTCACGTGCAAGCTGTGCCGGCTCGTGTAGACGATGCGCGCGTCGACGTCGACGAGATGCCCGATCACGACCGGTGCGAGGAAGTGGATGCCGCCGGAGTAGACGCCGATCGCCGCACTCGCGTCGTCGCCGTCCTTCGCCCACGCCGCGGCGACGGCGTAGCCGGCCTCGTCGATCCAGCGCATGACCGTGCCGCCGTGCGCCTTGCCGCCGAAGTTCACCACGCCGGGCGGCGCGAGGAACCTCAGCGTCGTGCGCGGGGCGGTCGAGGCATCCGTGTAGTCCTCCTCGAGCATGAGGCGCTTGATCTCGGCGCGCGACTCGATCCTCTCCAGCGCCCCTTCGGCGAGCTTGTGGTCGGAGCGGCTCATCGGCTTCCACGCCGGCACCTCGGCGGGCCGGCCGTCGGCGCCCTTCGCGACGAAGACCAGGATGCAGGTCGTCGCGGGCGTGTACAGGCGCTCGTTCACATCGGTCGACGAGACCGTGACGACCACGTGCATGCTCGTGCGGCCGGTGTAGACGATGCGGGCCTGCACCTCGATGAGGCTCCCTGGCGCGATGGGCCGCCGGTGGCGGACGTTCCCGACGTACGCGGTGACGCAGTAGGCACCCGCCCAGCCGACGGCGCAGGCGTAGCCGGCCTTGTCGATCCACTCCATGACGCTGCCCGCCGCGACCGAGCGGCCTCCCGCGGCGGTGTCGGCGGGCACCGCCATGAACCGCATCGTGATGCGGTCGTCGCGGGCCGCTGCCCGGGCCCCGGAGGCGGTGCTCATGCCGTCAGGGTACGGGCCGCGGCATCCGTCTGTCCCGTGCATGTCGCGCGGGCCGACCTCAAGAAGCGGCATTCCTTCGCACAGGGCAGAATCGAACAATGGCCGCCTCCCCGCACCTGAATCCCGACCACGCCTGCCTCATCGTCCACGGCAGCGACCAGCCGGGGATCGTGGCGGCGGTCTCGGCGATGATCACGCGCATCGGCGGCAACATCGTCGCGTTCGACCAGTACTCCGACAACCCCGAGGGCGGTGCGTACTTCCAGCGGGTTGTGTTCCACCGGCCGGGCTTCGCAGCCGATCGCCCGCACATCGAAGCCGAGATCGCCGCGACCCTCGCCGCCTTCGACCTGGAGTGGTCGCTCACCGACCAGTCCGTGCCCAAGCGCATGGCGATCCTGTCGTCGAAGCAGGACCACTGCCTCCTCGACCTGCTGTGGCGGCACCGCCGCGGCGACCTGCCGGCGACCGTGCCGATGGTGATCTCGAACCACACCGCCTCCGCCGAGGACGTGCGCTCGTTCGGCGTGCCGTTCTTTCACGTGCCGGGCGTCGCCGGCCCCGACAAGTCCGCATCCGAGGCGAAGATCCTCGAGCTCCTGCGCGGGAACGTGGACTTCGTGGTGCTGGCCCGCTACATGCAGATCCTGTCCGGCGACTTCCTCAAGGAGCTCGGGGTGCCGGTGATCAACATCCACCACTCGTTCCTGCCCGCCTTCATCGGCGCCGAGCCGTACAAGAAGGCCAAGGAGCGCGGCGTCAAGCTCATCGGCGCCACCTCTCACTACGTCACGGACGACCTCGACGAGGGCCCGATCATCGAGCAGGACACCGTGCGGGTGACCCACGCGGACTCCGCCGCCGAGCTCGCCCGCCGGGGCGCCGACGTCGAGCGCCAGGTGCTCTCCCGCGCCGTGCTGTGGCACGCCGAGGACCGCGTCATCCGCCACGGCAACCACACCATCGTCTTCTGACGCGGGCGCCGGTCGGCCCGGGTTCGCGCGTCAAGGATTCAGGAGAAACGCCGCGCACCGAGCCGCGCAACGCCTCGGCGGCGCGGTTTCTCCTGAATCTTCGGCGGCCGGGGTCAGACGAGGCGCAGTTCGCCGTCGATCGCGGAGGCCGTCTGCGTGAGCGCGGGCAGGTGCCGCTCGAGGACGTGCTCGACGCTGTCGCGGGTGGCGCTCGTCGAGACGTTGACCGCGGCCACGACGTCTCCGCGGCGATCGTGCAGCGGCACGGCCACCGAGCGCAGGCCCGGCTCCAGCTCGCCGTCGACGAGGGACCAGCCCTGTGCGAGCACGCGGTCGAGCTCCGCGCGCAGCTCCGCTGTGTCGGTCACGGTGCGCTCGGTGAGGGACGGGAGGACGGATGCTGCGAGCAACTCGTCGCGCGCGGCATCGGGCAGCCCCGCCAGCAGCACGCGCCCCATCGACGTCGCGAACGCGGGGAACCGGGTGCCGATCGTGATGCGCACGCTCATGATGCGCCGCGTCGGGACGCGCGCGATGTAGACGATGTCGCCGCCGTCAAGCACGGCGGCCGACACGCTCTCGTCGACCTCGCGCGACAGCCGCTCGAGGTGCGGCTGCACGATCTCGGGGATCGAGAGAGCGGAGAGGTAGCTGAACCCGAGCTCGAGCACGCGCGGGGTGAGCGCGAACGTCCGGCCGACGGCGCTGCCGGTCCCTGAGCCGTTCGAAAGGCGGACGTAGCCCAGTTCCTCGAGGGTGCGCAGGAACCGTCCCGCGGCCGCGCGCGTGATGTCGGCGCGGCGCGCCACCTCGCTCAGCGTCAGCTCGGGGTGCTCCGCATCGAACGCCCGGATGACCGCGAGCCCGCGCACGAGGGACTGGATGGTGTCGTTGGTGCGGGCCGCGTCGTCGGTCACCGGCTCACCCTACCCATCTGCGGGGCCTTCGCCGGTTCAGCGCTCGAGCACGACGGCGAGGCCCTGCCCCACGCCGATGCAGATCGCCGCGACCGCGACCCCGCCGCCACGGCGGGCGAGCTCGTGCGCGGCGTGGCCGATGATGCGTCCGCCCGAGGCGCCGAGCGGGTGTCCGATCGCGAGCGCGCCCCCGTGGATGTTGAGCTTGTCGGGGTCGAGGTCGGGCCAGCCAGCCAGGCACGCGAGCGACTGCGATGCGAACGCCTCGTTGAGCTCGACGAAGTCCACGTCGGCCCACGTGCGGCCGGCGCGCGCGAGCGCCTTGTTCGCGGCCTCGATCGGCGCGATCGGGAACTGGTCGGGGTCGACGCCGTGCGCGGCGCGTCCGGTGATGCGGGCAAGCGGCTCCGTGGGCAGCACGCCCTCACGGCCGAGCAGCACCGCGGAGGCGCCGTCGTTGATGGGCGACGAGTTGCCGGCTGTGACGCTGCCCTCGCCGTCGGCGGCGAACAGTGCCTTGAGCCCGGCGAGCTTCTCCACCGACGTGTCGTCGCGGATGCCCTCGTCGCGGGCGAGCTCGACGCCCGGCACCTGAACGGTCTCGGCGTCGTAGACGCCCGCGGCCCACGCCTCGGCGGCGAGCCGGTGCGAGCGCACGGAGAACTCGTCCTGCTGCTCGCGCGTGATGCCCCATTCGCGGGCGATCAGCTCGGCGGACTCGCCGTTGGAGATGGTCCACTGCTTCGGCAGCTTCGGGTTGGTCATGCGCCACCCGATCGCCGTGTTCCACAGCGTCTGGTTGCCGACGCTCGGCCACGGTCGCGGCGACTTCTCGACGACGTATGGGGCACGGCTCATCGACTCGACACCGCCCGCGAGCACGACGTCGACGTCGCCCGCCTCGATCGCACGCGAGCCCTGGATGACCGCCTCGACCGACGACGCGCACAGCCGGTTCACCGTCACACCGGTCACCGTGGTCGGGAACCCGGCGAGCAGCGCGCCCATGCGGGCGACGTTGCGGTTGTCCTCGCCGGCCTGGTTCGCGTCGCCGAAGATCACGTCATCGATGCGGGCGGGGTCGAGGCCGGTGCGTTCGATGGTCGCCTTCATGACGACGGCAGCGAGGTCGTCGGGGCGCACGCCCGCGAGGGCGCCCCCGGCGCGGCCGAACGGCGTGCGGACGGCGTCGTATACGTAGGTGGTCATGTCATTCACCTTCCCGGATGCTGCGGG